>JAZNPJ010000108.1:0-9976 GCA_045589635.1 Clostridia bacterium | reverse complement strand
CCAAACTTTTAGACACAAGAAAAACCACCCCAAATATGCGTGTTTTTGAAAAGTACGCGGTAAAAGTAGGCGGCGGTTATAACCATAGATATAATTTAAGCGACGGAATTTTATTAAAGGACAATCACATAGGCGCTGCAGGCGGAGTTAAAGAGGCTGTTAAAATGGCAAAGGACTATGCTCCCTTTGTAAGAAAAATTGAAGTTGAAGTAGAAAATCTCGAAATGCTAAAAGAAGCACTTGAGGCAGGTGCAGATATTATAATGCTCGACAATATGAGCGCTGAGGATATGAAAACAGCGGTAAAAATGGTTGACGGCAAGGCACAAACCGAGTGCAGCGGTAATGTAACAAAAGAAAACATCGCAAAGCTTGTGGATATAGGTGTTGACTTTATATCAAGCGGTGCTCTTACCCATTCTGCACCTATAATGGATTTATCATTAAAGAATCTTCATGCAATATAAATTTTAGTTTGAGGAGAACTGTTGATGCAAACAAATTTAGATAAGAGAAGAAATAAAATACTCGGATTTATTACAAACACACAAGCACCTGTATCAGGCAGTGAATTATCATCTGTGTTTGGTGTTTCAAGGCAGATAATAGTGTCTGATATTTCTGCGCTAAAAGCCTTGGGACATGATATAATTTCTACAAACAGAGGATATATTCTGCACAAGCCACAATCAATACGTGTGGTTAAGGTTGTTCACACAGATGAGGAAATTGGTGATGAGCTACAATCTGTAGCAGAGCTTGGCGCAACAGTTGTTGACGTTTTTGTATGGCATAAAATATATGGTAAAATAGAAGCACCACTAAACATTAGCTCTAAACGTGATGTAAATGAGTATTTAAAAAGCTTAAAAAACGGACGCTCAAGCCCGCTTAAAAAGGTTACGTCGGATTATCATTATCATACACTTAGAGCAGATAACGAAAAAATTCTTGATGATGTAGAAAAAATGCTCGATAAAAAAGGTTATTTAGTAAAAGACGAAGATTAAAAAAGATGTCGAAAAATTCGACATCTTTTTTAGCTATTCTTTCTTTGTAAAATCACAAACACTACAACAGCTCCGACAGTGCCGATTATTGCAATTATTTGTGATATTCCAAGCACATTTGGTATTGCATAAAGAATATATTTAGTGTCCCTCATACCCTCTAAAAAGAATCTGCCCAACGAGTACCAGAATACATAAAAACAGGCAACCTGACCGTCTGTTTTTTTATTGTCCCTAAAGGCTATAATTAAAATCAATCCAACAATATTCCATAACGATTCGTACAAAAATACAGGGTGTACCATATCAGAGCCATTTATTGACATTCCCCAGGGCAGAGCGGTTTTTTTGCCATAAACCTCTGCATTAACAAAGTTACCAAATCTCCCTATAGCCTGACCTATAAACAGTCCGGGGACACAAACATCATACGCATTTAAGACCTTTATTTTCTTTATTTTGCAATATACAAACGTACTTATAAATGCCGCTATTATACCACCGTATATTGCAAGTCCGCCATTCCATATTTTAAATACATCCCAGAATGTTTTCATTTCGTCAAGGGCAAATAGTACATAATAAATTCTTGCACCAATTATACCTGATATGAGTCCGTAAAATGCAATATCCCATGCGTTATCCTTTTTTACTCCCCTTTTTTCGCATGTTGCATAAACAAATCCAAAACCCGCAAAAAAGCCTGTTAAAATTATAAGCGCATACCAGAATATTTCCTTTGAGCCTATCATAAATGCAACGGGATTTATGTTCAGAGTAATATTGAGTTTGGGAAATGAGATAACATTCATTTTAGTTCGCCTCCCTCATAGACAGTGATATTCTGTGTTTTTTAACATCAACCTCAAGTACCTTTACATTGACAACATCACCGACACTCAAAACCTCAGTAGGATGCTTTATATACTTATCACAAATCTGAGAAATATGCACAAGACCGTCCTGATGTACTCCAATATCCACAAACGCGCCAAAATCAATAACATTTCTTACTGTTCCACGCATAACCATTCCCTCTTTTAAGTCCTCAATGGATAAAACATCGCTTCTTAAAACAGGTTGGTCAAGCTCTTCACGAGGGTCTCTGCCCTTCTTTAAAAGACTGTCAACTATATCAACTATAGTAAGAGCACCTATACCAAGCTTTTCGCTTAAATCGTTAGTTTTTAACTTACCCAATCTATCCTTTATATCACCTATACTTCCGTCTTGAACATCTTTTTCACTATAACCTAAAATCTCAAGAAGCTGCTTTGTTGCCTCATAGCTTTCGGGGTGAACTGATGTGTTATCAAGCACATTTTTTCCATCCGAAATTCTTAAAAAGCCTGCGCATTGTTCAAATGCTTTTTGTCCGAGTTTTGGTACTTTTAATAAGTCTTTTCTCGAGTTAAAACGTCCGTTTTCTTCACGATACGATGTGATATTTTTTGCAACTGTTTTATTTACACCTGCAACATATGATAAAAGAGACGGTGATGCAGTATTTAAATCAACACCCACACTGTTAACACAAGCCTCAACAACACCGCCCAAAGCTTCACCAAGACGTTTTTGGTTCATATCGTGTTGATACTGTCCCACTCCTATTGATTTAGGGTCTATTTTTACAAGCTCTGCCAATGGGTCCTGTAAACGTCTTGCAATAGACACTGCACTCCTTAGTGCAACGTCGTAGTCGGGAAATTCTTCGCTTGCAAGCTTTGACGCACTGTATACCGACGCACCAGCCTCGTTAGTCATAACATAATATACAGTTTTATCTATTTCTTTTAGTAAATCACATACAAAGATTTCGCTTTCCTTTGATGCAGTACCATTACCAATAGAAACAATATCAACATCATTACGTTCTATCATTGATTTTAGTGCTTTTTTCGCCTTATCCTTATCGTGATTTGGCAATGTGAAATATCCAATTCCCGTATCGAGCACTCTTCCTGTTTCATCTACTACCGCAAGCTTACACCCCGTACGGTATCCTGGGTCAAGTCCCAATACAACCTTACCCTTTATAGGCGGTTGCAATAACAATCCCGAAAGGTTTTTATTAAATACCTTTATTGATGCCTCCTGTGCATTTTCAGTAAGCATTGCTCTTACTTCCGTTTCTATAGACGGTGCAATAAGACGCTTATAACTGTCAATTAGCGCTTCTTCTACATATCTCGATGAATCCGTAGGGTTTTTAGCAACCATTTTTCGGCAGAGATAACTATGTATAATCTCGCCATCCATTTCAAATTTTACACTTAAAAAGCCCTCTTTTTCGCCTCTGTTTATAGCTAAAATCTGGTGGTTTGCAAGCTTTAATAAAGGTTGTGAAAACTCGTAGTACAGACTGTATACACTGTCCTCCTCAGTTGAGGCCTTTGTAACAATAATTGCATTTTTAAGAGTTTTTTCTCTTATCGCCTTTCTAAACTCGGCATTATCACTCACTCTTTCAGCAATAATATCCATTGCACCCTCTATTGCTTCCTCTACAGTTTCAACACCCTTTTCGGAATCAATATACATAAGTGCCTCACTCTCAACACTCTTTACATCCTCACTTTGTGCCTCAATTAAATCTGCAAGCGGTTCAAGACCCTTTTCTTTAGCTATTGTAGCACGCGTTCTTCTCTTTGGTCTAAATGGTCGGTATATATCCTCAAGCTCTGCAAGAGTAAGAGCATTCTCTATCGAAGACGCTATTTCATCTGTGAGATTTCCCTGCTCATCTATAAGACGGTGTATCTCTTCCTTTTTGTCCTCCAAACCCCGAAGATATGTAAGTCTGTCGTAAAAATCACGCAAAATCTCATCACTTAGTGCGCCTGTTTTTTCTTTTCGGTATCTGGCAATAAACGGAATTGTATTACCCTCGTCTATAAGTTCGATAACACTTTCTACCTGCCACTCGGCAACGGAAAATTCCTTTGTCAATGTTTGTTTTATTTTGTCTGTTTTATGCATATGTGCAAACCTCCCAAAACTTACGTAAACAAAAATAAAAATTTGTAACTCCTTTGTAAAATTTTTTTTAAAAAAGTCTTCACAAATCCAAAAATTTGTGGTACAATAGTTCTATACCACAATATGTTGTGTAATAGTGGTGTGTAATAACACAATTTTTACACGTTTACGATAACATCATTATAACCTATTTTTAACAACTTTACAAGAGAAAAGTAAAATTTTTTAAAAACAAGGTTTTGGAAGACATTAACATGAGGGAAAATAGGTTTTTTCCCTTGCGTTTTTTGATGTTTTAATGTAGAATAAAATTGTAATTTACTACTGACGGAGAGTGCTAATAACATGGAATTTAAGCATATATCAGTCTTATTTGACGAAAGTATAAATGCGCTTAATGTACAAAGCGGCAATATATATGTAGACGGTACTCTCGGCGGCGGAGGTCATAGTGAGGGCATATTATCCTCAAATGACGGATGCTTTGTAGTCGGTATTGACCAGGATGTTGAGGCCATACGTGCAGCAAGCGCAAGGCTTGAGTGTTTTGGCAACAGAATTACCATTGTAAACAACAATTTTTGTGAGATAAAAGAAATTTTAGAAAAACTTAAAATAGATAAAATTGACGGTGCAGTTCTTGATTTAGGCGTAAGCTCATATCAGCTTGATAATGCCGAAAGAGGGTTTTCATATATGCAGAACGCTCCGCTCGATATGAGAATGGACAAGTCTGGGTCTCTTAGCGCATATGACGTTATAAACTCATACAGTTTGGAGGACTTAACACGTATTTTTTACGAATACGGAGAGGAAAAATGGTCAAAGAGGATTGCGGAGTTTATTATACAAAGGAGAGCCATCTCCCCTGTTAAAACCACATTTGAGCTTGTGGATATAATAAAAGCAGCAATTCCAAAGGGCGCACGCATAGATGGCGGGCACCCTGCAAAGAGGATATTTCAGGCAGTACGTATTGAAGTCAATAATGAGCTTGGTATTTTAAGACAAGCTGTTGAGGATTTTGTATCATGCCTAAAAAAAGGCGGTCGACTTGCAATAATTACATTCCATTCACTTGAAGACAGAATAGTAAAACAAACCTTTGCAAATCTTGCAAGCGGATGTGAATGTCCAAAAAGCTTTCCTGTTTGCGTATGTAACAAAAAAAGCATAGTAAAGCTTATAACACGAAAACCCATACTTCCATCTGTGGAAGAACAAGAATTTAATCCGCGTTCTAAGAGCGCAAAATTAAGAATTATAGAAAAGTTGTAATTAGATAGGTGAATAATTTGGCATATTATGAAAATTTGGCATACAAGTATGAGTATGACCACGAAGAATTTATACAACCCAATACTCCTAAACACCAAAAGGTCAAACAACAGCCGCAGGTAAAAACAAGCAGAAAATGCGCAATCTACATTGCACGTATATCTGTTCTTGCTCTTTCGGCTGCTTTTATGGTATCTACCTTTATTTCGGTGCATGATACAAAGCTTGTTGTAGCTAACCTTACCTCTGAGCTCAAACAGGAGGAGGCTCTTACAAATCAAAAGGCTTTTGACCTTGAAAATAGCTTTAGTCTCTCAGAAATAGAGGAAGAGGCAACCTCAAGACTCGGCATGCAAAGACCCGAAAATTACCAGTACGTATACGTAAATGTAAAGCAGCGCGACACTGTAGAAAAAATCGCCTCATCAGAAGAGGGTGTTCTAAAGAGCATACGTATGGCACTATCGTCTGTTTTAGGGAATATAGTAGACTTTTTCAGCATAAAATAGCTATAAGGAGTTTTAAACTGCTCCTTTTCGTCATCCCGCGACGTGAAAGGGTTTTGATAATGCGGGAGAAAGGCTTGGATGATATAATTGACTCCATCATTAAACAGTATAAAAAAACGAATTTTTCCGTTTGTAGTTATAGTTATAGCATGTATGGCTTTATTGGTGCTAAGACTTGTTTACTGGCAGGTAATACGCGGCGACGAAATGAGCAGACGTGCAAAGGCACAGCAAACAGGCAGCAGTATAATAACTGCATCACGCGGAAATATATATGACCGTAACGGAAAGATGCTTGCACAAAGCACATCCGTTGACACACTAATCTGCAACCCCAATGATATTGTAAAAAATAAAAATGCAGATTATATAGTAAAAACTCTTGCTCCCATTTTAGATATGGATGAGCAAAAGCTTACAAAACTTGTAACTCAAAACAGTAACTATCAGGTAATAAAAAAACGTATTACCATGGAGCAAAGCAACCAGATAAAAGCTCTTATGGATTACGAAAACAGTCCCGAAACCGCAAAAAATCTTTTGGGTTTATATTTTGAAGACGATTCAAAGAGATATTATCCTTATGCAATAGCTCCTCACATTCTTGGCTTTACGGGATATGACAACAACGGTCTGCAGGGCATTGAGCTTACATTTGATAACGAGCTTTCGGGAAAAGCCGGCTCAATAGATGCAAAAAGAACTGCGGGCGGCACTACACTCGAAACCGACCAGGAGGAATATTTAAATGCTGCATCTAAGGGTGCCGACGTTGTACTTACAATAGATGAAACTATTCAGCATTTTTTAGAAAAACATCTTGAAGAGGCTATTACTGAGTATAAGCTAAAAGAAGGTGCCGCAGGCATTGTAATGAATCCTAAAACGGGCGAAATTCTTGCAATGGCAACAAAGCCTGACTTTGATGCAAATAATCCATACGATGTTAAAGCATTTGACGAATACATAATGCAGTTTGAATCAGAAAATATTGATTCGGAAGATGACGACAAGGACGAAGAAAAGGCCAAGGAAGAACGTACACGAAATCTTCAAAACAGAATGTGGCGTAATAAAGCAATTTCCGATTCTTATGAGCCGGGTTCTACATTTAAAATAATAACCGCCGCCGCTGCATTAGAAGAAAATATTGTAAATGACGAATCCACATTCTTCTGTCCGGGCTTTAAAGTTGTTCATGACAGACGAATAAGCTGCGCAAATAAAAACGGTCATGGCTCACAGACATTTGTCCAGGGTGTTCAAAATTCATGTAACCCTGTATTTATGGATTTGGGAATAAAGCTTGGCTCAGATAAGTTTATGGAGTATTTTTCTGCATTTGGACTTAGCGAAAAAACCGGTGTTGAGCTTATAGGCGAGTCATCGAGTATATATTACAAAAACGGAATGAGCGACGTTGACCTTGCAACAAGTGCTTTCGGGCAAGGTATTCAGGTTACTCCCATTCAGCTTATAAGCGCGATTTCATCTGTTGTAAATGGCGGCGAAAGAATGAAACCGCAAATTGTAAAAGAAATAAGAAACTCCAATGGAATAGTAAAAAGCTACGAAACAGAGGTCGTAAACAGAGTAATATCCGAAGAAACATCTGCAACTATGCGTACTATTCTCGAAAAGGTTGTTTCTTCTCCTAACGCAACCGGTAAAAATGCATATGTTAAAGGTTGCAGAATAGGCGGTAAAACAGGTACATCTGAAAAAGCGCCCAGAGGTTCTGATAAGCGTATTGCTTCGTTTGTAGGCTTTGCTCCCGCAAATGACCCCGAAATAATATGCCTTGTAATGCTCGACGAGCCTCAGACCAATAACAAGTACGGCGGCACTATTGCAGCGCCTCTTGTTGGAGAATTGATTGAAGATATTCTAAACTACCTTGGTGTAGAAAAACAATATAGTGCAGATGAAGAACCGTTAGTTCTCGATACTGTTCCAAACCTTATAGGCACCCACAGAAATGACATAAAAGATGTGTTTAAGCAAAATACACTCGATTATGTTATAAAAGGAAAAGGTGAAAAGGTTATTGAACAAATCCCAAGCGAAGGTACAGTTATGAACGAAGGCTCACTTGTTATCCTTTATACAGAGGAGCACGAGGAGGAGCTTGTAAGTGTACCCGACTTTACTAATATTTCAGTAAATGAAGCACGCTCATCTTTAAAATCACTTCATTTGAATTTTGAGGTTGCAGGTGCGGGACACAGCGAGATATACTCTGCATATGGTGTAAAGCAAAGTGTAAAGCCTGGCGAGAGAGTTCCTGTAGGAACTGTTATAGGCGTCGAATTCAGGCAGACTGCTCAAGATTAAACTTTAAGGGGGATTTAGTATGCTTGCTAATAAGCTTTTTGGAGATATTTGGTGTAGCAGCTTTGATAATATAGATATAACAGGTATTGCATACGATTCAAGAACTGTTATGAGCGGCAATGTATTTGTCTGCGTAAAAGGTTTTGAAACAGACGGACACAAATATGTTGACAGTGCCATCAAAAATGGTGCCGCCATCATTGTTGCTCAGGATAAAATTGATGTAGATGTTCCTGTTATATATGTTGAGAATACAAGACGTACTTTAGCAGATCTATCATGCACATACTATGGTAATCCCTCCGAGAATTTTAAGCTTATAGGTATTACAGGTACAAACGGAAAAACAACCACTACCTACCTTATAAAAAGCATTCTCGAAGAGGCTAACATGTGTGTTGGTGTAATAGGCACAAACCAGAATATAATTGGTGATAAGGTTCTTTTAACACAAAGCACCACCCCCACCACGCCAAACTCATTAGAATTGCAACAGCTTTTTGCAGAAATGGCGCAAAGCAGAGCCGACTGTGTTGTTATGGAGGTTTCGAGCCATGCATTGGAGCTTGACAGAGTAAGAGGTTGTAATTTTGATGTGGGAGTATTTACAAATCTTACACAAGACCACCTTGACTTTCATAAAACTATGGAAAACTACAAAAATGCAAAGGCAAAGCTGTTTGACATTTCTAAAAAAGGTGTAATAAATACAGATGATTTGTATGGCTCTGATATAGCAAAAAATACCGATTGCGACATAATGTCGGTCGGTGTTGATAATGCATGTGATTTTAGAGCATCTGATATAAATATATCCTCAAACGGTGTTGATTTTAAAATATCATATAATAACAATACCTACGATATGCATTTGTGCATACCCGGAAAATTTAGTGTGTATAATGCTATATGCGCTGCAGGTGCAGCACTTAGTATCGGCATTGATATAGACACCATAAAAAGAGGTTTGGCAAATGCTACAGGTGTTATGGGCAGATTAGAGGTTGTTCCTACAAACACCGATTATACTGTTATAATAGACTATGCGCATACCCCTGACGGATTAGAGAATATTATAAAGGCAACAAAGGAGTTTGCAAAAGGTAAGGTTGTAACTTTATTTGGTTGCGGTGGCGACCGCGACAATTCCAAACGTTCAATAATGGGCGAAATTGCGGGTAAGCTTTCAGACTTTTGTATAGTAACCTCAGACAATCCAAGAACTGAGGATCCCGAGGCTATTATTGATATGATAGAAGTAGGAATTAAAAAAACAACCTCCGATTATATCCGAATTACTGACAGACGTCAGGCAATAAAATTTGCACTTAAGAATGCAAATAAAGATGATGTAATTATCCTTGCAGGCAAAGGTCAGGAAACATATCAGATAATAGGCAAAGAAAAATTTGATTTTGATGAACGTGTTGTTGTTTATCAGGCTCTCAGGGAGATAAATAGCGAAGAATAATGTAATGAATAAGTACGATAAAGGGATATATTATCGTACTTATTCTGTGTTAGGTGTATATTTAGGAGAATACAATGCAAAAATTAAGCGTAAATGAAATATTAAAAGCAACAGGCGGTGCTTTGCTTTGCGGTGATAGTAATATGGAAATAAATGATATTACCACCGATTCGAGAACTGTTGATTGCAATAACCTTTTTGTGCCTCTTGCAGGCGAGAGAACAGACGGACACAATTACATAAAAAACATTTTCGAAAAAGACTGTGTAGCATGTGTTACACACAAGGATATTCCCCTACCCGAGAACTCATGTGTTATAAAGGTCAGGGATACTTTAAAAGCACTTGGTGATATAGCTGCATTCTATAAAGAAAAATATAGAATTCCCACAATA
>JAZNPJ010000107.1:0-2990 GCA_045589635.1 Clostridia bacterium | reverse complement strand
CTTCGCATACGCTCTGAAACGCACATGGGCGTAAAAATCTCTTATCATTCCTTGCATACAGATAAGAGAAATTTAATTACTATTTGTGTCGACGCATGGCGGCGGAATGGAGATTTATATGGAAAATCAATTTGAACGGACCGAGCTTTTAATAGGCTCCGATAAAATGGAAAGGCTTAAAAATTCCTCCGTGGCAATCTTTGGTGCAGGCGGAGTCGGGGGTTATGTAATAGAAGCTCTTGCCCGCAGCGGTATCGGTCGAATTGACATAATTGATAATGACACAGTAAGCCTCTCCAATATCAACCGCCAAATTTACGCACTTTTGTCCACCATAGGTGAATATAAGGTAGATGTTGCAGCACGGAGAATTGCAGACATTAACCCCGATGCTAAAGTTCGTGTTTTTAAAACATTTTATATGCCGCAAAACGCAGATGAATTTGACCTGTCAGAATATAATTATATTGTAGACGCAATAGACACCGTTACTGCAAAAATTGAGCTTGCAGTAAGGGCAGACTCAGCAGGTGTACCTATTATCAGCTCAATGGGTGCAGGAAACAAACTAAACCCTGCTCTCTTTGAGGTTGAGGATATATACAAAACCTCGGTTTGTCCTCTTGCAAAGGTTATGCGCTATGAACTTAAACGACGCGGAATAAAAAAACTTAAGGTTGTCTATTCAAAAGAAAAACCGATTAAATCAAATACAGACGGACAAAGAATACCCGCCAGTTGTGCTTTTGTTCCATCTGCAGCAGGACTGATTATTGCAGGCGAGGTCATATGTGACTTGACAGAAATAATGAGGTGATTTAAATGAAAAAGGGATTAGTATTAGAAGGCGGCGCCATGCGTGGAATGTTTACCGCCGGCGTAACTGATGTTATGATGGAAAATAACATTGAATTTGACGGTGCAATTGGCGTTTCCGCAGGTGCGGCGTTTGGTTGTAATTACAAATCACGCCAAATCGGCAGAGCCATCAGATACAATATGAAGTATTGCAACGATGAACGCTATTGCGGTTTTAAGACGCTTATAAAAACAGGAGATATCTACGGTGTAGATTTTTGTTACCATGAAATCCCCGAAAAGCTTGATATCTTTGATGCGGAAACATACAAACAAAATCCGATGGAATTTTATGTTGTCTGCACCGATGTTATAACAGGCAAACCGGTATACCACAAATGCGGCAGAGAAGTTTCCGAGGACCTCCTGTGGATGCGTGCATCTGCATCTATGCCGCTTGTTTCAAGAATTGTAGATATTGATAACGGCAAATATCTTGACGGTGGTATGTCGGATTCTATTCCTCTCAGATATTTTGAAAGTATCGGCTATGACAGAAATGTTGTTGTCTTGACTCAGCCTGAAGGATATATAAAACAAAAAAATAAATTTGTGCCCTTGATGAAAATTACACTCAGGGCATACCCTGAAATGATTAAGACGATGGCAAACCGCCATATTATGTATAATGATACAACAAATTACATAAAAGAGCGTGAAGTTATCGGTGAAACGCTCGTTATCAGACCTCCCGAGCCGCTCAACATCGGTGCGGTAGAACATAACCCCGAACACCTGAAGCGTGTTTATGAGCTTGGCAGAAAAACCGTCGAAATGCGCATAGATGAAATAAAAGAGTTTTTAAAATAAAAAAAGACTGTAAAAAACATTTCGGTTTTTTACAGTCTTTTAACTTGTACTAAAAGTCTATTGTATGTCCATCTTTTTGATTGTAAGATTTTTAGTTATTAAATTATTTAAGTATTACAATTGTTGCCTCAAATACGCCATTCTTTTCTACTCCTACAACCGAAACGCTTGCACCCTCTTCGATTGACTTAACAGTTGTGTTCTGTCCGCTTCTGTTCATAAACTTGGTGCTTGACTTATAGTAAACATTTTGAGTGTTTCCATCCTCGTCCTCTATCATAAGAACATTATAGGTTGTGTTTCTGCCAACAACTGTACCTTCTATCTCGCCTGTTTCGCTTACTGAAACAGTAGAGGCAGTAAGCTCTCTTATCATACTTCCGTCAAGCTTACCTGTAACAGTGATGTTAGGTCTGAGGTCATATATATCGCCTGTTGAACCTGCAACTGTTATTTTAACATTTTCATGAAGCTTATAGGTATTTTCATCGCCGTCTATGGAGATAGTAACTGAAGGATTGGTTGAAATAATGATTTCTTTAAGCAATCCCGAAAAACGCTCTTGTGAGCTTACTGCAGTAACTCTTGTAATCTTACCATAGGTAAGTCTTACTGTTACGCTGTCACCTGTTGACAGGTCACGGAAGTCAGCATCGTCACCGTCTCTTGAAACAACAACACCCTTTGAAGAAACTTCGTAGGTCTGGACATTATCACCATTCTTGTCCGAAAGCTCCATATATACATTGTCATCATCGTCATAGTCTATCGAAACAATTTTACCGATAACATCAAACTTTGTATCTACGGTCTCAAGCTCAGCTACAAGTGAGTTCACAAGTGTCAGCTTTACAAAATCACCCGACATAATATTGCTGAAGGTTCCCTTTGTATCATCAACATATATATCACAATTACCCTTTAATGTATATGTTGTGCTATCATTCTTGTCTTCATAATCGTAAACTGTAATTCTTTGACCGCTTGAGCTCTCGTTCTTGGTATCAATTACGCCGTAAACGATTGTCTCCTCGGCATTGCTCTCAATGGTATCAATAACGAATGCACGGTCACAAGCCTTAACAATTTGAACCTCGTCGCCCTTACCGAACTCATCAATATCTGCCTCTTCGCCTTCATAATATGTCATTGTAGCATCAGCTACCTCGATACTCTCATCATCAACTACAATTTCGGTCTCATCAACTGAATCTACCATACCGCTTATATACTCAACATCAAGCTTGTCCATAAGTCTTGCGAGCAGTGCAGCCATCTGTGCACGGGTAAGCGATGTAACAGGCGAGAACTGAGGTTCACCC
>JAZNPJ010000106.1:0-10852 GCA_045589635.1 Clostridia bacterium | reverse complement strand
TGTATTCATTTATATTTTTTATATTAAAGCTTGTCTTTATTTTACTTAAAAGCTTTTCTAAATTTTCTTCGTCAAGTGTTGTGGGTGTTCCTCCGCCTATATATATACTGTCTAATTGTTTTTTGGATTTTTTTAATATTTGTGCAGTTTTATCTATTTCGATAAGTAGTTTTTCTACAAAATCATTTATATATTTTCCGCTTACCCTTATATCGGCAGAAACAAAGGAACAATAAAGACAGCGGGTAGGACAAAACGGAATTCCTATGTATATACTCACACTGTCTTTTGGTGTATTTTTTATTATTTCTCTTTCGTTTTTAGAAACCTCGTATGCTAATTCTATCTTTTTTTTATCAGCCTCATAAAGCTCATAAAACATATTAAAAATTTCTTCTTTTTTCATTCCCTTATCTAAAAATGTGCTTATGTTTTTTGCAGGTCTTACTCCGCACATTACTCCCCAGGGAAGTTTTATGTTTTTTATGTCCCCTGCACATTTATAAAAGGATTTTAATACTATATTTTCTCTGTATTTTTCTTTATAATTATTATAATATTTACTGTCTTTTCTAAACTCGTAATTTTTTATATATTCCTTTTTATTATATAAAATTTTGCATGTGGAATTTATTTTTATATCATCTTGGGAAAAATCTATGTAAATTTCTACATCTTCCTCTTTTGAAAAAAAGGAGCAGGCGAGGTCGCGTATTTTTTTTTCGCCAACAGGTGTTTTTATTATCATACTCGTTCTCCTTTTTTCTACGGGAGGAGCACAAACCATTTGCATCGCAAATGGTAGCAACAAAACCAAAGGTTTTGGAAGCGAGGCAAAAAAGCCCCTCCCCTACAATATTATCTCACATATAAATTATATTTTTTCTCATACCCGATTGTGGTTTTAGAGCCATGACCTGGGTATACTATATATTCTTCGTTTAGAGTATATAATTTTTCTTTTATGGAATTTATAAGAGTATTTTCATCTCCAGTAGGTAAATCCCATCTTCCGCAGTTTCTTAAAAACAGAGTATCTCCCGAAAATACATTATTTTCTACAACAAAGCATGCACTGCAGTTTGTATGGCCTGGTGTGTATATACACAAAACCTCCATATCACCTATTTTTATTTTATCATTATCATTTAATATAATTTGTGCTTCTTTTGCTTTTATTTCTTTACCTAAGCCATATATCGAAAGATTTATTCTTTCATTTTGTATATTTTTGGAACAATTTTTTGAGCATATTAAATCTGCCTTTGTATTTTCTCTTAATTGTTCTAAATATTCTATATGGTCATAGTGGCAATGTGTAAGTATTATTTTATCTATTATAATTCCTGAATTTTGGCAAAATTTTATTATTTCCTCATGGCTGTTTCCGGGGTCAATAACAAAACCTATACCATTTTCGTCATATACAATATATGTATTTTCGTCTGTTTTATAGCTGTTTATAATTTTTATGTTCATTTTATTATTTACAACCCCTCCGCCTCTTTGAGGCACCTCCCCTTACACAGGGGAGGCTTTTTCATATTTTTTAATTAAGTCTTACAGGTAATATCATAAACGAATACATTCCGTCAGGATTTGTCGGCTTAACATAGCAACCACCCAATGCGGTACTAAATTCTAATTTTACCTCGTCATCATCACAAACTGCAAGAGCATCTAAAATAAATCTGCAGTTAAATCCAATCATAAGCTCTTCGCCCTTGAATGATTTTAAGTTTACATTATCATTTACCTGACCTCTGCCGGTGATACATGCAATATCAATTCGTCCGTTATTTATATTAAATCTTACAGGACTTCTTTTATTTGTTGATGTAATTGCGTCTTCATTTATTAAAAGCATTGCTCTTTCCAAACAATCGGTAATTTCTTTTTTATCTGCAACTGTTATAATTGTATTTGAAACACTCATAAGTGATTCGTACTTTAAAAATTCACCGTCCATAAGACGAGTATATAATTTAAAATATCCAAAATCAAATAGGATATGTCTTTCACTTACTATAATATCTACATTTCCCTCATCTTTTAAAAGCTTTAGAAGTTCTCTTATAGTTTGTGATGGAATTATAAACTTAGCGTCTTCTAATTTTTCGGATAGTGGCTCTTTTACATAAGCAAGTCTGTGTCCGTCAGATGAAACTACATTTAAAAATCCATTTTTTATTTCGAATAACATTCCTGTAAGAATTGGTCTTTTTCCTTCATTCTGGGCAGTAAATGCTATTGTCTTGCGAGTTAAATCCTTAAGCTTTTCTTGTGTAAGAGTAAATCTGTATTTTTCTTCTATCTGAGGCGGAGATGGAAAATCATTTGCATTTAAGCCCTGAATATTAAATTCACTTGCTCCGCATTTAATTTTTGTTACGTAATTATCCTCATTTACACTTAGCGATACATTACCCTCAGGAAGTCTTCTTACTATTTCTCCAAACATTTTTGAAGTAAGAGCAACTGCTCCGCCCATCGGAACATCACACTCGGTATAATATTCTATACAAATATCTGTGTTGTATGAGGTTACAAGGATATTGCCTTTGCCGTGTGCGTCTATTTTTATACATTCTAAAATGGGAATTGTACCTTTTGTCATAACTGCTTTTTGAACAGTATTTACAATATCTAAAAGTAAATCCTTATTACAATTTAATTTCATAATAGTTTTCCTTTCTATTTAAACCGCTTTATTCACACCTGATGATTTTTTATATATAAATATATAATATTATAATTATAGATAATAGTAATAGTAGTAATAGGGTGAATTTGCTAAATAAGTTAATTTATAGGCAATACAGAGCGGTTTTTAAAACATTGGTAAGGATTGATAAGTTGTTTAAAATATGTTAATTGTTGTGGATAAATATTTTTTTAAATTTTTATAAATTTATGTTATAAATCACTTATCCATAAGTTATCAACAGTTTATCAATCATTATTTTTTAAGTCTTTTATTATTTTTCTTATGTCGTTATTTAGTTTATCGTCAGAATTTGAATCAAGTGTAGATTTTATCTTCTTAACATTATGCATAACTGTTGTTCTGTCCTTGTTGCCGAAGTTTTTGCCTATCATAGAAAAATTCATGTCGGCAAGCTCTACACAAAGATACATTGCTATCTGTCGCGGAAGAGAAATATTTTTTACCCTTGATTGACCTATAATTTCTTCTTTTTTTATACTATAGAATGTTGCAACCTTTTCTATAATACGTTCAGGTGTTATTTTTACGTTACCTCCGTGAGGTAAGAATGCTCTTATTACGTCATCTGCAAGAGGAATATCATATTCTATATTTGATATCTGTGCTATTGATATCATTTTTATTAAAATACCCTCTAATTCTCTTACGTTTGATTTTATTTTCTGGGCAATATAATTTAAAACATTATCGTTTATTTTTACATTATGCTGAGAAGCCTTTTTCTGTAAAATTGCAACTCTTGTTTCGAAATTAGGGAGTGCAATATCTATTGTATAACCGCCCGAAAAGCGTGTTCTTAATCTTTCTTGTAATGTTAAAAGCTCGGTAGGTTTTCTGTCGCTTGTTATAACGATTTGTTTATTCATATTAAAAAGTGAATTAAATGTATGGAAAAATTCCTCCTGAGTTGCGTCTTTTGTTTCTATAAATTGTATATCGTCTACAAGCAGAACATCTACCTCGCGGTATTTTTTTCTGAATTTATCTGTTGTTTTTTCTGCTATTGATTTTATGAATTCGTTTGTAAAGTCTTCGCTTGTTACATACATTACTTTTGCATTATTGTTAAAATCGAGTATTCTGTTGCCAATAGCCTGCATAAGATGAGTTTTACCAAGACCGCTGTTTCCGTATATAAAAAGAGGATTATAATATCCCGGATTTCGTGCAGATGTGTATGCAGCATTATATGCATATTCGTTAGAAGAGCCTACAACAAAGTTTTCGAATGTGAATTTTGGGTTTATTGATTTTAAAAGCTCCTCGTGCTGTACCATCTCTTCTTCTATTTCGGGCATTTCTATATAATGTATATCTGAGTCCAATATTACGGATAAGCTAAGTTTAGTACCTGTTACTCTTTCAAGTGCTGATTCTATGCTTTCTTTATATCTGAAGGTTACCATATTTTTATTGATTTCCATTGGAACGGAAACTGTAAAAGTTTTGTCGCTCATAGAAACAGGAACAATGCCTTTCATATGTACATTAAAGCCTACAATATTACTTCCCGATGAAGACGCAAGTAAAATATTGTATGTTTGTTGCCATATGTCTGTTATATTCACGCATTTAACCTCCTTTGTATTTTAAATTATTGTAATTTTTTCCGTTTATTTTTGTTTTAATACTATTTTGTTTGATTTTCTAAAATATTTTTTATGTCAAGCAGAATATCCTCTGTTGTTGGTTTTATCTCCTGAGCTTCTTCTGTTTCTTCTTTTTTATTTTCAAACTTAGATTTTAAAGTGTTAATAAATTTAATAGTACAAAAGATAGTAAATGCAATAATAATGAAGTTTATAACCTGCTCTAAAAAGCTTCCGTATGTAATAACAAGTCCGCCTGTTCCGTCCTCTAATGGTTTTATAATTACAGCTTTTAAATCTGCAATATTAACCTTGCCTGTAAGGATAGAAATACAAGGAGTAATAATATCCTTAACAAGTGAATCTATTATAGATTTAAATGCACCGCCCACAACAACACCGACTGCCATATCTACAACGTTTCCGCGGGATATAAATTCTTTAAATTCTTCTATAAATTTTTTCATTTTTCTAATAGTTCCTTTCTATGCCTAAAAAGACAAAATTAAGTCTGTAAGAAAATTGTTCAGATTGACGTTTGAAAAAGCGACGGCGTATAATATATACTCCGAGCTTTAGAAAATGGTAAGATGGAAAATTTTATTAAGACGACTTAAAACTCCAACATTTTTTCTATATAACTTTCCAAATCTGCTATTGGAATTCTCTTTTGTTCCATAGTATCACGGTCTCTTACTGTTACACACTTATCCTCTTCAGAGTCAAAATCGTATGTTATACAAATTGGAGTACCTATTTCGTCCTGACGACGGTATCTCTTACCTATTGAACCTGCTGCGTCATATTCTACCATAAATTTTTTAGATAATTCATCATAAATTTCCAAAGCTCCATCTTCAAGCTTTTTAGAAAGAGGAAGAATAGCAGCCTTTATTGGTGCAAGTGCCGGGTGAAGGTGCATAACTATTCTTATATCGCTCTTTTCACTTGTGCCAAGCTCTTCTTCGTCATATGCTTCGCATAAAAATGCAAGAGCAACTCTGTCTGCACCAAGTGATGGCTCAACACAATAAGGAATGTATTTTTCGTTAGTAACGGGGTCTATATATTCCATGTTTACACCGCTGTGGGTCATATGCTGTTTTAAGTCGTAATCTGTTCTGTCGGCAATTCCCCAAAGCTCGCCCCAACCAAACGGGAATACAAATTCTATATCTGCAGTTGCATTTGAATAGAATGATAATTCCTCAGGTGAGTGATCACGAAAACGTAAATTTTCTTCTTTCATACCAAGTGCTAAAAGGAAGTCCATACAATATTTCTTCCAATAATTAAACCATTCCAGATCAGTACCAGGTGCACAGAAGAATTCAAGCTCCATCTGTTCAAACTCACGTGTTCTGAATGTAAAGTTACCAGGTGTAATTTCGTTTCTGAATGATTTACCTACCTGTGCAATACCAAACGGAACCTTTTTACGTGATGTTCTTTGAACATTTTTAAAGTTTACAAAAATACCCTGTGCAGTTTCGGGACGAAGATATACAGTTGATGATGAGTCCTCTGTAACGCCCTGGAATGTCTTAAACATAAGGTTAAATTCTCTTATTTCTGTAAAGTTTAACTTTCCGCATTTTGGACAAACTATATTATTATCTTTAATATAATTTTCCATCTTTTCTTTTGACCAGCCGTCAACAACAACTTCCTCGCCTTTTTCGAATGCATAGTCCTCAATAAGCTTATCTGCTCTGTGTCTTGATTTACATTCTTTACAGTCCATAAGCGGGTCTGAAAAACCGCCTAAGTGTCCTGATGCAACCCAAGTCTGCGGGTTCATTAAAATTGCACAGTCAAGACCAACGTTATATTTTGATTCCTGAACAAACTTCTTCCACCATGCTTTTTTTACGTTGTTTTTAAATTCAACACCTAAAGGACCGTAATCCCATGTATTTGCAAGACCTCCGTAAATTTCACTGCCTGCATAAACATAGCCTCTTCCTTTACAAAGTGCTACTATTTTTTCCATTGTCTTTTCTGAATTCTTCATTTTTTTACCTTCCTTTATATGTTGTTATTTGTTTATAATTTCATCTGCCAACTTATTAAGTGCTTCGAGATATTCATCTTTCATAGCACCTTTTATTGTAACAGTGTTTTCGCAAACAGTGATATTTTTCATCTGTTCAAATTCTTCTTTTATTTTTTTACCTGCCATTGGTGCCCACGAGCCGTTTTCAATAATGGCGATTGTTCTGTTCTGATAAGTTTTTGCTGATAAGTGTGAAATAAAATCGTCCATTGGTGAGAAAATTCCACCATCGTAAGTGGGTGAGGCAACTATCATTTTTGAGTATTTAAAAGCGTCCTCAACACATTCGTGTAAATCATCTCTTGCAACGTCTGCTATTGCAATCTTTTTATTTGTCTTTTTCTCTAAAATTTCTTTAAGCTTTAATATTGCATTTTTTGTGTTGCCATGAATTGATGAGTATGCAATAAAAATGCCGTCAACTTCGCTGTTATATGAACTCCATATATCATATAGATTGATATAATAATCTAAGTTTTCGCTAAGTATGGGTCCGTGTAATGGACATATTTTTAAAACCTCAACACCTGAGAGCTTTTTTAGAAGGGATTGTACCTGTGCGCCGTATTTGCCTACTATGTTAAAATAATATCTTCTTGCCTCGCACGCCCATTCGTCCTCATAGTCCAATGCACCGAATTTTCCGAACCCGTCGGCAGAGAAAAGTATTTTTTCTAAATTGTCATATGTTACCATAACCTCGGGCCAGTGTACCATAGGCGCCATAAGGAAGGTAAGTGTTCTTTTTCCTAAACAAAGCTCGTCGCCCTCGCCTACAACAACCTTTTTATTATCAAGGTCATAAATGTCAAAATAAAGAGGTAACATAGAAAATGTTTTTGTATTTCCTACAAGTTTGATATTAGGGAATTTATCTATACATTTTTTGATACTTCCCGCATGGTCAGGCTCTAAGTGGGATATAACCAGATAATCGGGGCATTTACCGCCAAGTGCAGTATCAAGATTTTTTAGCCATTCCTCGCTCATTCTTAAATCCACTGTGTCCATTATCGCAATTTTTTCGTCAATTACAAGATATGAGTTATATGAAACTCCGTTTGGAATATGGTACTGACCCTCAAAAAGGTCAAGAGTTTTATCATCACAACCAATATACAAAACGGAATCCGAAATTTTTATGTTCTTCATAGTTTTACGTTTCCTTTTTTGTAAAATATTATATATAACCAAAATAAACCCTATTTTACAGGTTACATACAAAAATTATAACATAGTAAAATATGAATGTCAAGAAATAAAAAGTGCCAAAAACACAAGGATTTATGCAGTTTTTAAAAAAATAAAAGATAGAAAATTTTTTATACAAGATATGGTATATTAAGAAAAAAATAACCACAAGAAAATAAAAATTTCTACAAAAAAACATGTAATAATTCTGTAATTTTTCTATATTTGATTTAGGAAAAAAAACAGATGGGGTAATCTCTATTTATAAGATAGATTACCCCAGCTTTAAACAAAAAACAGACGGAGCAGTCTGTAACCAGGTACAATAATTACACAAGAAAGAAAATGTTTACCACCCAGAACATTAAAACAAGAAAAAATATACTCACTGCACCTGTAATATTTTTATTTTGCCATGTAAAAATGGCATAACTTACGGTGCGGATTGAGCAGATAATTAAAATAGCAATAACAACAATATTTCTAATCATTTTATATCCTTTTCACTTAATAACTTCATACCGCTTCTTCTGATTTCCAAATCCGAACTGACACTGAATTTAAATTCTTTGAATTTTTTATTAAAATCATATTCCTCATACGATTTTAGAGTTAAAAACTTGCTCTTTATTTTATTGCCTATCTGCAATACATCGACGTTATAGCTTTGCTGACATTTTTCTATAAAGTCATTGCAGGCGGTATTTATACCTTGCATTGCCTCTTTTTCGAGTGAGTCTATTTGGCTTATACTGTCGTAATTTGTAGGAATAGAATATATATCCGACTCTAAAAAAAGCTTTATTTTAACTTCCTTTTTTTTAGTATCAATGTCATATGAGGGACGGCGCTTTTGGTTTAATTTTAGGGTTATGGGGATATCGGTAAGTGAGTTTTCAAAGCTTATATAGCTTTTGTTGAGCTCACCTGTGAGCATATTATAAATCTCACTGTCTATACCGCCTAAATCAGTAATCATTTTATTGTCTTTAAAAAGAACAAGACCCATTGCCTCGCTTTTATTGGGGTTATATATTGCAACCTCGCCCGCACGATAGTTTTTTACATACTTTTCAAAAGGTCTTTCGTTTGTATTCGCTTTTTTGTTGTTTTCGTTTTTTTGTGGCTTTTTTTCTCCCTCACTGCCATCGGAGCCTTTTTCCTCACTGCTGTCTTTTGCTTTTGTAATGCCTGCTATGGGTACAACGGAGCAACCCATACCTGTTTTTGTATTAAAATAGAACTGTTGCAGGTCGGTTTTGGGTACACCGCCCCCGTCGGAGTGCTCATATATAAGCTGATAATACTTTGCGGGATTAACCTCTATAATAGGCTTTACATTTTCGAGATATTCGCGCGCTTTAGTGTTTGAAACTGCAATATATATATCAGGACGCAGAGCCTCACTTCTGATTATAGTATCAATAATCTCTTCTATCCCCGCCTTTGCGACCTCTTCGGAAAACACCACAAGCTTTGCATGAGACAGAGTAAACTTTTTTGATAAAATATTATTTGCCACATTTATTCCCGAGTAGATATTAGGAGCCTCTATTGTGATATTTTCTACAATATCTCCGCCTTTTCCGCCCTCCTCCGAAGGTCCTCCGCTTATTTGTGTGGGCTTTGCAAACTGAATTGTTATATCG
This sequence comes from Clostridia bacterium, assembly GCA_045589635.1. Classification (GTDB taxonomy): domain Bacteria; phylum Bacillota; class Clostridia; order UBA1381; family UBA1381; genus Ornithomonoglobus_A. Next base: position 1,639 of record JAZNPJ010000106.1, on the reverse strand, counting down.
TAGCTGTTATTCTGTGCCCTGTCAAGCCCGATTGCTACAACGTAGGCAATATCGTTAGGCTCGTTATAACTGCAAGATGTAAGCAGAAGAAGTAATATAATAAAAAGTATTTTTTTCATAATTTCTCCTTTAAATAGAAAAATGTCAGGTAGTAACCATATCGTAGGGGAGGGGCTTTTTGGCTACGCTTCCAAAACCCTTGGTTTTGTTGCTACCATTTGCGATGCAAATGGTTTGTGCTCCTCCCGAAAAAGACAATTTTATCAAGACACCTTCCTTTGCCTTAAAAGACCTACAACTATCGGCAAGCCAAAGGCTATTATATACACAACTGGTTCAAAAATTCTAAGAACACTCATTGTACTCATTATTGAGTCGGGTAAAAGTGCAAACCCCGCACATGATAGTGCAACACCAAAAATCAACGGTTTTTTGTATTTTAAGCCAAACGATATCTGCCACACGTAGCAGATTATATAAATATATGTTGCGCCATAAAGCAAAATAAGTATAGACCAGGCAAACTGAAAGATTGCCTCAAAGCGGTTAAAAAAGCTCGATAAATTTATAATTCTTGTAAGCTGATACACGGGCATTATAAATTCCTCCGATGCAGGATACGGAAACACAAGACCGTATGCAAGGCATATTAAAATTCCCGCCCCACCGCTTATTATAATTGAAAAAAACCCGCTCCGCCATGTGTCAGGTACAGATTTTGTATAAGGAATCAGCAGATTAAGTACAAGAATATCGCCAAATACATATAAAGAGCTAATTCCGTTTAAAAAGATTTTAAGAGGTCCTGAACCAAACAAAGGCACAAGATTTTGTACGCGGTAATTTCCTAAAAGCAACAGTAAAAAGCCGATAAACAAAACTCCCATAAAGGGCAGAATAATGGTTGTTATTTTTGAGATGGCTTTTAGTCCGAAAAGCGCACCAATAGAGGAAGAAACAACAAAGACCGCCAAAATCAGCTCCGTATCGGTATCCTGAAGAAGAACAGTTTTTACGCTTTCGGGAAAAATCCGCGTAACAGAAACAAACAAAGAAAACAGCACAAACAGGCATAAAATCCCCGTAATTATCCTTACTCCTTTGCCGTAACAGGCAAAAGAAAGCTCAATTACGTTTTTGTTTTTTGTGTAAATCCTTTTTGTAATATAAAAAAGTAAAAGAGCAATCAATGTTACATAAAACATCTCTATCCATGCAGAGTTGGCACTTCTCATAATAAGCTCTCTGGGATACAGCAATACAAGCTTGGTACATATTAAATTTATTAAAATACTCGATAATTCCTTTTGGGATAACATAAAAAAGTCCTTTCTAACGCCATTTTCTGCTTATTTTAGGTGAGCTTTTGGATTTTTTCGTCTTTAAAAATGAGGGTCGCTCTTCCCTTTTCCATACGGGATTTTCAAAAAACGCAGTTTCGGTATAATCAGACGAGCGCGTTGGCATAGGCGACATAAAAGGAACACCAAAAGACGTTTGAGAGGCAAGGTAAAGCGCATATAAAACAAGACCTGTCGCAATCCCGTAAAAGCCAAAACACGTTCCCAAGGCAATAAAAACAAGACGTAAAATACGATACCCCCAGGCAAGAGAATAGTCGGAAATAGCAAAAGAACCT
>JAZNPJ010000105.1:0-4963 GCA_045589635.1 Clostridia bacterium | reverse complement strand
TGTGCGATTATAACCCGTGAACCGTGTCAGATGGGGAACCAAGCAGCACTAAGCGGTGCTTGTGATGTGTTACAGTAAACTCGGTCGGAGCCTTTTTTCATAATTTTTTGCACCTTGTTGGGTGCGTTTTTACTATTCGGGAGGTTACAAATGGCACATCAGGCTATTTACCGAAAATGGCGTCCAATGGTATTTGAAGATATAATAGGACAAAGCCATATAACAAATACATTAAAAAAACAAATCACAACGGGACGTATTTCGCATGCGTACCTTTTTTGCGGTACACGCGGAACGGGTAAAACCACCTGCGCTAAGGTACTCTCACGTGCTGTAAACTGCCTTAACAATAAAGACGGCAGTCCGTGTAATGAATGTTTTGTGTGTAAGGGTATAATAGATGGCTCTATTCTTGATGTAACCGAAATTGACGCAGCATCAAACAACGGTGTAGATAATATCCGCGAAATCCGTGATGACGTAAAATATGCCGCATCTACTGCTAAATATACAGTTTATATAATAGACGAGGTGCATATGCTCACAGGCGGTGCATTTAATGCACTACTAAAAACACTGGAAGAACCGCCCGAGCATGTTATATTTATTCTGGCGACAACAGAGCCTCATAAAGTTCCGCAGACAATTCTATCAAGATGTCAGCGCTTTGACTTTAAAAGAATTTCACCATCCGATATAACTGTTCGTATGAAGCAGATAGCACATGGCGACGGTCTTGAAATTTCAGATGATGCCTTTGCACTCCTTTCACGTCTTGCTGATGGCTCAATGCGCGATGGCTTAAGCCTTTTGGAAAGAGTGGTTTCATCTTGCGGAAACAGTGTAACTGCAGATGCTATAATTAAAACTCTTGGAATTTCTGACCTTGATACCTCATACAGACTTTTAGATGCAATAATAAATAATAACGTAGAAGAAATTCTCCAAATTGTAGATGATGTTTTATCTGACGGTAAGGATTTAAAGAACTTTATTGATTCTTTTATAAAATACATCCGCGACCTTATGGTTATAAAGGTCAGTCCGTCATCGGAGAGCACTTTAGATTACAGTCAGGAGGAGCTTGTAACACTACGCTCACAGTCAGCCAGGCTTACATTTGAGAAAATATCTCATTCTGCAAAGGTTTTATCCGACGCGCAAGCAGAGGCAAAATGGCTAAAATCACCACGAATTGTATATGAAATGGCGCTTATAAAACTTGCACGTCCTGATATTGACCGTTCACCCGAGGCAATACTCGACCGCTTAAGCTCAATGGAAAATAATATAGCCCCAACCCCCGTACAGACTGTTGATACATCTGCATTGGAGAGGCGAATTGCCGAGCTTGAAGAAAAAGTAAAAAACGGCGTAAAGGTTGAGGATACTCCAAAAAAAGAGCCAACTCCCGAGCCTCCTAAAAAAGAGGTATCAAGAAGGTTATACGAGCCAATTCCAAAAGAGGAGCTGCACAGTCAAAATCCATTGGTTAAGGTTGTTAAAAACTGGGGCACAACCGTAAAAACTATAATAGGAACATACGGCTATCTTACAGGTCCGCTTTTAGGACGTGATATAACAATCGACCGCGAGGGTATAATACTGCTGTATAACCATGACGAAACAGTGCTTAAAAATTTAGCACAAAGATATATTGAGAATATTCAAAACAGCTTTGAAAAAGCAACGGGAACAACATATCGCATAAAGGTTGTATGGCGTAATGACCTTAACGATGATTGCATAATTGACGTATGGGCACTACAACCCCCATCAACAAATACAGCAGAGGAAGTCATACCAACACAAAGCACAGACCCTTTGAGTGAGCTTGTAAAGGATTTCCCCGAAATTGTTGACCCGACAGACGACAGAGAATTTTTGAATTTCACCTCAGACGAAACAGACTTTTCTCAGTCGGAGCTTGATGAAGATAAAGAAGAATTTTTAACTACTGACGAGCTTTCGTCAGATGAAGAATAAAGAAAGGAAGTATTAAAAATGGGAAAGTATAAAGGATTTTCAGGAGCAGGAATGAACTCCAACAAAAATGTTAGTAACGTTGTAAAGCAAGCACAAAAAATGCAGGAGGAAATGGAGAAAATTCAGGCTGAAATCGAAGAAAAGACAGTCGAATCAACATCAGGCGGCGGTGTCGTAAAAGTTGTTGTAAATGGTAAAAAAGAGCTTGTTTCTCTAAATATTTCACCCGAGGCAGTTGACCCCGATGATGTAGAAACTTTAGAGGACCTTGTTATTGCGGCAGTAAATGACGCCCTAAAACAAGCTGAGGAAATGATGGCAGAGGGTATGAGTGCTGTAACAGGCGGACTTAACATACCAGGACTATTCTGATGCACGCACCCGCAATAGAAAGCCTTATCGAAAAATTTGAGCAATTACCTGGTATAGGCAGAAAAAGCGCAGAGAGGATAGCCTTTCATATTTTAGAGAATATGTCATCTGAGCAGGTCAGGAAAATGAGCGAGGATATAATGGGTGCAAAGGAGAAAATAACCTTTTGTTCGTGTTGTCAAAATCTTACAGATAAAAGTCCATGTCATATTTGCTCATCTCAAAAACGCGACCGTTCCACAATTTGCGTAGTAGAAAGTCCCGAAGACGTAAGTGCAATAGAGGCAACAGGCGAATATGGCGGACTTTTTCACGTTTTGCATGGTGCCTTGTCGCCCATTGACGGAATAGGTCCCGATGATTTAAAGATAAACGAGCTTTTACTCCGCCTTACAGACGGTGAGGTTAAAGAAATTATTATGGCAACCAACCCGACAGTTAATGGTACAGCTACTGCGGTTTATATAAATAAGCTGCTTGCCCCGTTCGGAATAAAGGTTACAAGGATTGCACATGGAATTCCAATAGGCTCAGACCTTGAGTATGCAGATAAAATTACTCTTGTAAAGGCGCTTGAGGGCAGACAAGATATGTAAACGGAGATATTTATGTTAGATGTATGTTTAATAGGCTGCGGCGGAACTTTTCCTCTGCCCGGCAGACATTTGGCGTCTCTTATGGCAAGATACAACGGTCATTATATTTTAATTGACTGCGGTGAGGGCACTCAGATTGGAATAAGAGAAGCACAGCTAAGCTTTAAAAATATAGATGTCATCTGTATAACCCACTTCCATGCCGACCATATTTCAGGCCTGCCAGGGCTTCTTCTTACAATCGGTAATTCTGACAGAGTAGAGCCTCTTACAATTATAGGCCCAAGAGGTATACAGAGCGTTGTAAAAAGTCTTTGTGTTATAGCACCAAGACTTCCTTTTGATGTGCATTTTATAGAAGTTGACGATACAGAAAATTCATTTGAATTTGACGGATACACAATTTCGTCATTCAGGCTATATCATGAAATAGAATGCATAGGATATTCAATAAATATCCCACGTAACCCCAAATTCTTACCAGAAAAGGCAAAGGCTTTGGATATCCCCGTAAAATATTGGAGCTTACTCCAATCAGGTCATGTTATAGAATATAACAACCACACATATTATCCCAACGAGGTTTGTGGCGAAGCGCGCGAGGGCATAAAGCTTACGTATGTTACCGATACCCGCCCCAGTGATTTAATTAAAGAAAATGCCAAAAACTCCGACCTCTTAATATGCGAGGGAATGTATGGAGATAACGAAAAAATGGAGGATGCAATAAAAAAACGCCATATGACGTTCATTGAGGCAGCAACTATTGCAAAAGAGGCAGATGTCGAGAAACTATGGCTAACACATTTTAGCCCTGCACTCCCCGACCCTGAAAATTACATCTCTAATGCACAAGATATTTTCCCCAACACCGAAATTGGTGAGGATGGCAAGAAGATTACGATATTATTTAAGGAAAATATTTTATGAGTACAATTTTAACATACAACGCTACAGAAAATGATAACGGAAAAACTTCCGAAAACATATGCAAACGGGAATTTGGTATATCATCAGGACTTATGACATTTTTGAAACTAAACGGCAGACTTAAAATAAACGGTAAAATATGCAGAAGTATTGATACACTCTCTGCCAATGATATATTAACCGCAGATGTCGGCGAAGATGAGGTATCACCCAATATTATTTCTACAAAGCTTGATCTTGATATTGTTTATGAGGACGATTATATTATTATAATTAACAAACCAAGAAATCTTTGTGTACACCCAAGCATAAAGAATTTTGACAACACTCTTGCAAACGGGGTTATGCATTATTTTAGAGAAAAGGGCAAAAATTATTGTTTTCATGCGGTAAATCGTATTGATAAGGATACATCCGGTCTGTGTATAATTGCAAAAAACAGATTTGCACACGGTGTTTTATCGGAGCAGATAAAATCAAAAAAATTTAGCAGAAAATATATGGCAGTTGTAGAGGGTATACCTCAAAACAAAAGCGGAGTTATTGACAAACCCATTCGCAGAGAAAATGAAAGTATTATAAAAAGAACAGTTGCAGCTGATGGTCAAAGAGCAATAACACACTATAGAGTTATAAAAACTGATGGCAAAAATTCTTTGGTGGATATAATTTTAGAAACGGGCAGAACACATCAGATACGTGTTCATTTTTCAGACATGGGACATCCTCTTGTTGGGGACTGGCTATACGGAAAAGAAGATAAAGAGCACTATATCGGACATCTTCTGCACGCGTATTATGCTAAGTTCTATCACCCTGCTACAAAAGAGTTGATGGAGTTTAGTATACCACTCCCTGCAGATATGAAAATTTTATAAGAGGGGGGTGAAGTTCCTTTGTTGTATAAAAAAATACCACCTTGCCATTATAACAGGGTGGTAGTTAGTTAATAATTCTTATTGTCTTAATCTCACTTACAGGGAATGTTATTGGTGTTCTGTCAACAGCAATGGTTATACTATTTTCTTCAAGTCCAATATCTTCATCTTCATCCTCAACGTCATTAACAGAAACAAGTG
>JAZNPJ010000104.1:0-6391 GCA_045589635.1 Clostridia bacterium | reverse complement strand
ATGACAGTTGAAGAGGATATAGGTGTGAGTATACCAATACAAAAAGAGGAGTGAATAATTTTTGCTGATAAGACAAATCGAGATACAGGAGAATGTGGATTTATCCATGCTGTTCGGAAGCTTTGACTCTAATATGAAGCTTGTGGAAAAATCCTTAAACGTTACCGTTTCGACAAGGGAAAACACACTGCAGATTAAGGGCGAAGAAGAAAATGTAGAAAAGGCTGAGGAGGTTATATCCATTCTTATGCGCATTGTTGCCTCAGGCGAGAGAATAGACACACAAAAAATTCTCTATGCAATAACAATGGTGCAGGAAAACGGCGGGATAGACCTTAAAATGATGGGCGACGACGTTGTTGCCATTAACATCAAGGGAACACCTATAAAAACAAAAACGCTCGGTCAGAAAAAATATACCGACGCTATAAAGGACAACACAATAGTATTCGGAATAGGTCCTGCGGGGACAGGAAAAACCTACCTTGCAGTAGCAATGGCGGTTACTGCACTAAAGCGTAAAGAGGTTAACCGAATTATCTTAACACGTCCTGCAGTTGAGGCGGGCGAAAAGCTTGGTTTTTTACCGGGTGATTTACAAAACAAGGTTGACCCCTACCTTAGACCGCTTTATGACGGAATGTACGAAATGCTTGGCGGTGAGGGCTTTTTAAGGTATCAGGAAAAGGGTGTAATTGAGGTTGCTCCCTTAGCGTATATGAGAGGCCGTACGCTTGATAATTCCTTTATTATTCTTGACGAGGCACAAAACACAACTCCCGAGCAGATGAAGATGTTTTTAACACGTATAGGGTTTGGCTCGCGTGCAATAATTACGGGAGATATAACACAGATTGACCTGCCCGGCGATAAAAAGTCGGGACTTAAAGAGGCAATTAAGGTTCTTAAAAATATTGAGGATATTGCCTTTTGCACCCTAACAGAAAAAGACGTTGTACGACACCCCTTAGTTGGGCAGATTATTAAGGCATATGCAAAATACGACGAGGAAAAGGAAAGAAGAAATGGTAGAGCTAATAATAGAAAACGAACAGAATAAAGAGGAATTTACTCCCGAGCTTTCTCTTATAATCAAAAATGTCTGCGAGCGTGTTATGAGCGAGGAAGAATGCGATTTTGACGCACAAATAAGCCTCACACTTACCGATAATGAAAATATAAGAGAAATAAATAATGAGCACCGTTCTATTGACGCACCGACAGATGTGCTTTCTTTTCCTATGCTTGAATTTGATGATGAGGGACAGATAATTGACAATGAATTCGAGTATGATGATGATTTGATTATGCTTGGTGATATTGTTATTTCTTTAGAGAAAGCACGTGAGCAGTCAATAGAATTCGGACATAGCTTTACACGTGAGGTTGCTTTTTTGGTGGCACATTCAATGCTGCACCTTTTGGGTTATGACCATGTTGATGACAAAGAGGGCGAAGAAATTATGTGCCAAAAACAGGAAAAGGTATTAACCTCATTAGGAATAACAAGAGCGTAGGGTCTTAGAAAAATATAATGATAATAACGGAACGAGCAAGCCCGTTCCCTACAAAAAATATCCATTTGAACAAATTTTTACAGACCTGAAATATAGGCTCCCTTGTGTAAAGTCAAGCAATTTGCAATGCAAATTGATAGCGACAAAACCCTTGGGTTTTGGTGTCGTCGCAAGAAGAGCTGTCAGCGAAGCTGACTGAGGGATTGTAAACATAACCCCAAACATCTATAACATTACAGAAAGGGACATATAACAAATGAATAAAAACTTTAAATCGGGATTTGTTGCGATAATTGGTATGCCAAACGTTGGCAAATCCACACTATTAAACGAAATTGCAGGGCAAAAGGTTGCCATTATTTCGGAAAAACCTCAAACAACACGAAACAAAATTCTTGCTATACACACAACAGATACTGAGCAGATAATATTTACCGATACCCCTGGTATTCACAAGCCCGCAAACAAGCTTGGCAATTTTATGTTGGGGACAGTAAATAGTGCAATGAATGATACTGATGTGATTTTGTTTGTAGTAGATTCTACAAGACCTATTGCGGATATTGAAAGAGAAATTGCCTCGTCGCTTAGTAAAACAGGTGTACCGTGCATACTTATTCTAAACAAGGTTGACCTTGTTAAAAAAGAGGATTTATTACCTAAGATTGCAGATTATTCGAGTATGTACGACTTTGATTCGATTGTGCCTATAAGTGCAAAAGAGGGCGACGGAATAGATATTTTATTTAATACTATCCGCGACTATATCCCCGAGGGGCCAATGCTTTATGATGAGGAAATGGTAACTGACCAACCGGAACGTCAGATTGCATCGGAGATTATAAGAGAGAAAATGCTATATCTCTTACAGCAAGAGGTTCCCCACGGAATAGCAATAGAAATTTCCAAGGTACAGGAGCTTGACCATATAACCAAAATATATGCTACTATCTTTTGCGAAAAGAAAGCTCACAAGGGTATAATAATTGGTAAAAACGGGGCAATGTTAAAACAGATTGGCTCTCTTGCAAGAAAAGATATAGAAGAAATGCTCGATAAAAAGGTATATCTTGAGTTATGGGTAAAAGTAAAAGAGGATTGGCGAAACAGTGATTTTTTACTTAAAAATTTTGGATATAAAATTGATGAATAACGTCCGATAAAAAGACAGACACTACCGATAACAAAATAATTGGTGGGGTGGATTTTTATGGAAGATGATAATTCTTTATGGAATGCTTTTTCACAAACAGGCAGTATAGAAGACTATCTTTTATACAAAAAATCTTATGAGAAAGATACAGAAAACGAGGAGATAAAATGTCAGACATCACCGCAAGAGGTATTATAATACGTCAGTCAGACTATGGCGAAGCGCACAGAATGCTCAGTATTTTTACTGAGCATTTAGGAATTATAAAAGCTTCAAAATTCGGTGCTAAAAGTACAAAAAACCGCGACAGTGCGTCGAGTCAGTTTTTGTGCTACGGGGATTTTAACCTATACCCGTCAGGCAAGGATATTTATAATATAAATTCAATATCGGCAAAGGATAGCTTTTTTCCTGTCTGCGAGGATATTAAAAAGCTGTCTCTTTGTAATTATCTTGCAGATTTAACGTATGCCATTTTAGGTATGAATAATCCCGACAAACGACTTCTTAGTGTTTTTTTAAACTGTATTTATGCGCTTTCTTATAAAAATGAACCATGTGAAAAGGTTAAGATTGTTTATGAATTAAAGCTTATGACTATAGGCGGATATATGCCAAATCTTAGTGAGTGTGTATGCTCATCTGATAAAATTTTTGGTTTTGATGTAGAAAAGGGCAGTGTGGTTTGCGAAAATTGTAAAACAAAAAGCACACTGCCTCTTACAAAAAATACATATAATGCACTGTGGTATATAATAAACTGCAAGGATAAAAAAATACTTTCATTTAACGGAAATGATAAGCTCTACGAGGCTTTGGGCACAATAAGCGAGCAGTATGTAAAAACTCATCTTGATAAAGAATTTAAAAGCCTTGATTATTATAAATCAATGCTTCTTATGTGAGTGAGGAGGCTTTTTTTCTAATAATGACGGACCGTCGGGGACGCCGGTCCCTACAATATCCTCACAGAAAGGAAAAAATATGAAGAATGTACTTATAACGGGCGGCAGCCGAGGTATTGGCAGAGCGTGTGTGATTGCATTTTCCAATGCAGGGTATCGTGTTTTTTTTACTTATAATAAAAGCGAAACTCAGGCAAAAGAATTGGAAAAAACTGTCGGTGCAATAGCAATAAAGGCAGATATAACAAAAGAAAGCAGTATTGTTTTTGATACAATAAGTAAATATGGCAAGCTTTACGCGCTTATAAATAATGCAGGAATTAGTGAACAAAAAATGTTTCAGGATATAAGTATTGAGGATTGGGATAGAATGTTTAATACTAATATACGCGGAATGTTTTTAACTACAAAGGGATTTATCGGCGATATGATAAGCGAAAAATCGGGAAGAATTGTAAATATTTCGTCTATCTGGGGAATTAGAGGTGCAAGCTGTGAGGTGCACTACAGTGCGTCAAAGTCGGCAGTTATTGGTTTTACAAAGGCACTTGCAAAAGAGGTAGGCCCATCAAATATTACTGTAAACTGTATTGCACCAGGTGTAATTGATACAGATATGAATAGTATTTTAGATAAGGAAACATTATGTGAGCTTGCAGATGAAACACCCCTTGGCAGACTTGGTACTCCCGAGGATATTGCAGAACTTGCAATGTTTTTATGCTCGGATAAAGCGTCGTTTATAACGGGACAGGTAATATCCTCCGACGGTGGTTTTTGTGTTTAAAAATTTTAAAATTGCGCAGAACATTTCATTACGAACAAATTGCACCATTCGACGTACAAAAGTACGACTTCAGGATGCAAGTTGTTCGTTCTGCATCAATTTTAATAAATTTTTTTTATAAAAGGCGCAGACCACATTAAAAATAAATTGAAATATAAAAAAATTCGACCATATGAGGTCGATTTTTTTGCTGAAATTTTTATTGTAGGGAACGGGCTTGCTCGTTACGTTGTTTCGGGAGGAGCAAGCCCCTCCCCTACGATATGACTAATTTAACACATTCCCGTAGGGGCTTACCCTGTGTGGTTGCCCGTTATTTCGTGAGGGTATTTAAACTAATTGCATCGCAAATTGTTGACCACGACGGTCCTTAAATTTTATCAATAAAATTTAGACATACTACCATTTTTATATATTACTTTAATTTTTTAGCCTTTTTATTCTTATATCCTCACCATAAAACTCAAAAACTGTAAAGTTTTCGGCAATTCGCGAGGTAAATCTTGTTGTATAATTTTTACTTAATTCGCTTATTTTTAGATTTGTATTTATAATTGTATTGCCCTCTCTTAGAAGTCGTTCGTCTAATACATCAAATATAAACGAAACACCCATTCTTGTTATATTTTCGGTACCTAAATCGTCTATTATTAAAAGGTCGGCATTATATATATTATCTAATATTTCTTTGTTATCACTGCGGTTAAATTTATAGTCCTCATACATATTTAAAAGCTTTGTTGCTCTTATATATATTACTGTTTCGCCTTTATTCATTATTTCTTTGGCAATACAGCTTGATACAAATGTTTTGCCCTGTCCTACACCGCCGTAGAATAAAATATTTTTTCGGTCCTTTTTATTTTTCTTACAATAATTTTTTGCATATTCAAATACTGCACTCATATTATCATAAGGTGATTTTTTGTAATTGCCCTTTTCTTTTGAATAATAATCAAGCTTAAAATTTTCAAAATTCTGCTTTTTTAACAGCTCGCCGAGATTTGAAATATTATATAATTCATTAGTTAAACTCTGATTAAAGCACTTACACACTTTTCCGTCATCAAGATGGCCTGTGTCATTACACATTTTACATTCATATTTTGGTGTTTTATAATTTTTATCTATTGAATTTTCTTTTAATATTTCTTTTCTTTCTTTTTCGAGTTCTTTATATTTTTGTTTTAGTTCCTTTATGTAGTTTGGCGCTTCTTTTGGATTTTTGGATATTTTCTTTATATTTTCCATACCTAAAACATTTATTTGTCTGTCAATCTCCTTAAGGCGCGGAAATTTTAAATTTATTTCGTTAACAATATTATCTCTTTCTTTTTCGGCTCTTTGCCTTTTTTCTTCATATTTAGCAAATATATTTGCTCTTATTTCTGAATTTACCATAGTTTTTTCCTTTTAATCGTTTATAATCTTAAAAATATCTTCTTTTCTTTTTAGAATTTCATCAAAGCGTCTTATGTATTCAACGCCGTCTTTAAAATTAAAAATTCTTTCTATACTGCCGTCTTTTTTTACTATTTTTGAAGAGCCTCCGCCACCTAAAGCTATTATTGTCTGATTTTCTTCCATAATATTTACATTATACGGACTAAAATACCCCTCTTTTGAGTACCCCACATTTTCTAAATTTCCTATCATATACTTCTGGCGGTACATATAATATGGGATATAATCATTTTCTTTAAGCTTTTCGTAGCCATAATTTACCATGTCGGCTACTGTTTTTGATGATGTTAAGTTTATATTTGCAAAATTGAGTGCTGACGCTCTTTTTACACACATAGTATGTATTGTTATATTTTGCGGATTTAATTTTATTAAATTATCAAGACTGTATTTAAAATCTTCAAAATCCTCATCAGGTAAGCCTGCTATTAAATCAGCATTTATACATGAAAAGTTCATTTGTTTTGCCATTTCAAATACTTTTATTATATCCTCCTCAGTATGATTTCTGTTTACTTTAGAAAGTGTTTTATTATTCATTGTCTGAGGATTTATGCTTATTCTT
>JAZNPJ010000103.1:0-10819 GCA_045589635.1 Clostridia bacterium | reverse complement strand
CAGCGTTGGGGTAAACCATTTGCGGCACTTTTAGGTGCATACCGTGTGCAATTAGAGCTTGGCATTGCTGCAATCGGTGGCAAGGACTCTATGAGCGGCTCATTCAATGAGTTAGATGTTCCCCCTACCCTTACTTCCTTTGCAGTATCACACACAAAGGCAGATAAGGTAATATCTCAGGAATTTAAAAAGACAGACTCTAAGCTTATTATGTTCAAAGCTGAGCGTGATGAGAACGAAATGCCAAAGTTTGAGTCATTAAAGAATATGTATGACACCGTTTATTCACTTATAAGCAATGGCAAGGTTCTTTCATCAAGCGTTGTAAAGGAATTTGGTCTTGCAGAGGTTATTGCCAAAATGTCGTTTGGTAATATGATTGGTGCAAGTTTGAATGTAAGTGAAGAGGACCTGTTTAAGGCGCCATTTGGTTCAATCGTTTTAGAGGTAGCATCTGATGTTAACGAGGGCATAGAAATTGGTAAAACAACAAGCGAAAAGACTATAGAGGCTTGCGGTGTAACCATTTCTCTTGATGAGGCACTAAAATCATGGACAGCACCTCTTGAAAAGGTGTTCCCAACAAAAGCGGGTAAATTCACCGAGGAGCCTAAAACTTATTCATACGATAAGAGAAATATCACAGTTGCAAGCGAAAAATTTGCAAAGCCAAGAATATTTATACCAGTATTCCCTGGCACAAACTGCGAATATGACACTGCAAAAGCATTCGAAAATGCAGGCGGTATTGCAGATGTATTTGTAATCCGTAACCTTAGCGGCGAGGACGTTACCTACTCAATGCGTGAGATGGAAAAGAGAATAAATAACTCACAGATTGTAATGATTCCCGGCGGTTTCTCGGGCGGTGATGAGCCTGAGGGCAGTGGTAAATTTATTGCAACAGCATTCAGAAATCCGCTTGTTAAAGAGGCAGTTATGAATATGCTTAAAAACCGCGACGGTCTTATGCTTGGTATCTGTAACGGTTTCCAGGCACTTATAAAGCTTGGTCTTGTTCCATATGGCGAAATAAGAGATATGAGCGACAATTCGCCAACTCTTACATTCAACACAATAGGCAGACACGTTTCATGTATGGCTAAAACAAGAATTGCCTCAAATAAATCACCATGGTTTGCAAACGTAAACACAGGTGATATACACACAATAGCTCTTTCTCACGGCGAGGGCAGATTTATTGCATCGCCCGAGCAGGTAGCAGAGCTTGCTAAAAATGGGCAGATTGCAACACAATATGTTGACGAAAACGGCAATGCAACATACGACATTGCATGGAATCCAAATGGCTCAGTCTGTGCTATTGAGGGTATAACAAGCCCCGATGGCAGAGTATTGGGTAAGATGGGACACAGTGAGCGTATTGGTGAAAATATTGCAAATAACGTTCCCGGAAACAAAAATCAGCTTATCTTTGAGGCAGGCGTAAAGTACTTTAAATAATTTTAAAAACAGGGCGACCCTGTACGGTCGCCCGTTTTTTATCCCTGAAAGGAATTTTTATATGAATCCTAAATTAGGCACACTGTTTCCATTAGTAAAAAATGAGGAATTGCAAAAAATTGAGGTTGAAAAAATAAACCTTTCAAAAAACACTCGTACAATGGAAATTATATTTGCTTCAAATACCACTCAGGATGAGGCGCAGTGGGCATGCGATACTATTCGCAGTGCCTATTCTTTGCGTGGGATAAGCTATAAAATATCCGAAAAAAAGGAATATATAGACAAAAATGTAATGATATATACGCTCGACAAAGACGAGCTTTCAAATCTTAAAAACAATATAAGCACACAAAAGCCAACAATTCTCGGCAAGGTTAATGTTACCGAAATGCTGTACGGAAGAGCCATAAAAGGCGACCTTGTATCTATGTCTTCCATAAACGAAAACAGTGGTACTGTTACTGTATCGGGCAGAGTGTTCGGTCTTGATGAGCGCGAAATTAAATCCAAAAAAACAGAAAAAGAATTTCATCTTGTTACAATGGATATTACCGATATAACTGATTCTATTACGTTAAAGATGTTTGTACCAAAAACCGCAGATGACGAGGCATTTAAAAAGCTTTATGGTACAATAAAAAAGGGTTTAAAGGACGGTAATATTCATATTGTATGCCGGGGCAATGCACAATTTGATGACTATGCACATGAGGTTATAATAATGGCTCGCGATATTGCTCAGATAGAGGCACCGCCCATACGTCAGGATAATGCTCCACATAAGAGAGTGGAGCTTCATATGCATACACAAATGTCGCAAATGGACGCAGTTTCCTCAACCGCTGACCTTATAAAACGTGCAATATACTGGGGACACAAGGCTGTTGCAATAACCGACCACGGTGTTGTGCAATCATACCCCGATGCAATGAAGGCTTCATCTTTAAACGAAAAAATAAAAGTCATATATGGTGTTGAGGGTTATCTTGTTGATGACTCAAAAAGAATTGCATATGACACAAATGATGCAGATTTAAACTCTGATTTTGTTGTGTTTGATATCGAAACAACAGGTCTTGACTTTTTTACAAATAATGTAACTGAAATCGGTGCAATAAAGGTTTCGGGCGGTAAGATTGTAGATAAATGGTCTACGTTTGTAAATCCCGAAATGAAAATACCCGAGAATATACAAGCACTTACGGGTATATCTGACGAAATGGTTGCCAATGCTCCCACAATAGAACAAATACTGCCACAGTTTAAAAAGTTTTGCAAAGGCTGTATTCTTGTTGCACACAATGCGTCATTCGATGTGGGCTTTTTAAAGCAAAAGGCAAAAGAGCTTGGTGATAGCTTTAATTTTGCATATATTGATACACTTATGCTTGCAAGATGTATGTATCCGTTTTTACACAACTTTAAGCTTGATACACTTACAAAGCATCTTAATGTTATTTTGGAAAATCATCATCGTGCAGTAGATGATGCTACGGCAACTGCAGAGGCATTTATTAAAATGTGCGCACAGTTAAAAGACAAGGGCAAAAACAAGCTTTATGAATTAAATGACGGATACGATATGCGCGAGGCGTCAAAAAAGAACAAGGCAAGCCATATAATAATACTTGCAAAAAATCAGCAGGGACTTAGAAATATATACGAATTGGTATCGCAATCTCATCTTAGATACTTCTCAAGAACACCCAGGCTTCCACGCAGTCTTATCTCACAAAAGCGCGAGGGACTTATTTTAGGCTCAGCTTGTGAGGCAGGCGAATTATTTAGTGCAGTTGTTGAGGGTGCAAGCGAGAAAAAGCTTAAGAAATTAGTAGACTTTTACGATTACTTAGAAATTCAGCCAATAGGCAATAACGCATATATGAAGTCATCACCCGACTTCCCTCATATAAATACTGATGACGATTTAAGAGAGCTTAACAAGAAAATAGTTGAGCTTGGCAAGAAATATAATAAACCCGTATGTGCAACGTGCGATGTGCATTTTCTTGACAGCGACGGTGCAGATTACAGAAAAATTCTTATGCACTACAAGGGCTTTAAGGACGCAGATAATCAGGCACCACTATATTTTAGAAATACCGAGGAAATGATTAAAGAATTTGAGTATCTTGGTAAAGATGTTGCATATGAGGTTGTTGTTACAAATACAAACCTTATTGCAGATATGGTAGAAAATGTACGTCCTATTCCCGAAACAAAATGTCCGCCTGTGGTTGAGGGAGCAAAAGAAGCAATAGTTGACGATTCTATAAAACGCGCAAAAGAAATATACGGAGACCCACTGCCCATTGAGGTTAAAGAGCGTCTTGATAAGGAGCTTAATTCAATAACTACCTACGGGTTTTCGGTTATGTATCGTATTGCTCAGGAATTGGTGCGAAAATCACTTTCCGACGGATACCTGGTCGGCTCGCGAGGCTCTGTCGGATCATCTTTTGTTGCTTTTCTCTCAGATATTACAGAAGTAAACTCTCTGCCTGCGCACTATTTGTGCCCTAATTGTAAGAATGTAGAGTTTGTAAAGTCTGATATTGGTCTCTCAGGTTGCGACTTACCCGATAAAGACTGTCCCAAATGCGGTACGGAATACAAAAAAGACGGACATGATATACCCTTTGAGACATTTTTAGGCTTTAAAGGCGATAAGGAGCCTGATATTGACCTTAATTTCAGTGGTGAGTATCAGCCAATTATTCATAAGTATACGGAAACATTTTTTGGTGAGGGCTTTGTTTTCAGGGCAGGTACAATAGGTACTGTTGCGGAAAAGACTGCATTTGGTTATGTAAAAAAATATTGTGAGGAAAAGGGCATCATAATGCGTCAGGCACAGATGAAGCGTCTGGCAATGGGATGTGTTGGTGTAAAGAGAACATCGGGTCAGCACCCTGGCGGAATTATTGTTGTGCCATACACAAACAACATTCACGAATTTTGCCCTATTCAGCACCCCGCAGACGACCCTCATTCAAATATTTTTACTACACATTTTGATTATCACTCAATAGACACAAACCTCTTAAAACTTGATGAGCTTGGCCACGATGACCCTACTGTTATAAGAATGCTCGAGGATATAACGGGTGTTAATGCACGCGAAATTCCGCTTGATGATGCACCCACACTTTCGTTGTTTACGTCTAATGATGCACTTAATCTCACAGGCGATATAGGCACAAAGCTTGGCAGCTACGGTGTACCCGAATTTGGTACAAAGTTTGTACGTCAGATGCTTGAGGATACCGCGCCCAAAACTTTCTCGGAGCTTGTAAGAATATCGGGACTTTCGCATGGTACTGATGTGTGGTTAAATAATGCTCAGGATTTAATCTTAGCAGGCATATGCGACCTTTCACACTCTATTTGTGCACGTGATGATATTATGATTTATCTTATATCAATGGGTGTTGACCCTCAGCACTCCTTTAAGATAATGGAAAGTGTGCGAAAAGGAAAAGGTCTAAGCGCTGATGATGAAGAGGCAATGCGCGCACAAAATGTACCTGACTGGTATATAGACTCGTGCAAAAAGATTAAATATATGTTCCGCAAAGCACACGCGGTCGCATATGTTATGATGGCATTTCGAATTGCATATTTTAAGGTGCACTATCCAAAGGCATTCTATATAGCATACTTCTCTGTAAGAGCTGATGATTTTGACGCTGCCATTATGGCAAACGGAATTGAAGTTGCACGTAGTGCAATGAAAGAGCTTTTGGATAAAAAGCGCGATGGAATAATATCACCAAAAGAGGAAAATGTAATTCCAATTCTCGAAATATGTATAGAAATGTACTCAAGAGGTTTAACGTTTGACAGTATAGATTTATATAAATCGCACGCAACAAACTTTCTCGAAACAGAGGGCGGAATACGTCCTCCGCTTAATGCCCTTGCAGGTCTTGGCGAAAATGTAGCAAAAGCAATTATGTATGAGCGGGAAAAAGGTGAATTTAAAACAATAGATGAATTCCGCAAAAGAACAGGTGCCTCAAAAACAGTGCTTGACCTTTTAGAGGAAAGCGGTTGCTTTGAGGGTATGCCTGAGTCAGAACAGGTTAATCTGTGGGATTTATAATCATAAAACCCCCTTATTTATCATATATTATTTTAAGGAATAATAAGATAAATAGGGGGTTTTTATGTATGAGTTACGATTACAAAACCATGACGGACGAGCTTTTTAATGTTACATCAAAACACAAAGATATCAACATCTTCGTCATCGGAAAAAGTGTTATGGAAAAAGATATACATGCAGTTTCTATAGGGCGGGGACACAAAAAAGTTCTCCTTGCCGGAGCATTTCATGCTCTGGAGTATCTTACATCTGTTTTCTTAATCAGATTTTTAGAAGAATATGCACTTCATGTTAAAAATAACGATATATGGTTCGGATATGATACAAAATGCCTATGGCAGAATACTTGTCTGTATATAGTGCCTATGGTTAATCCGGATGGTGTGGATATTGCAATACACGGGCTTGATATAACCAACCCTCACCACCGTCATTTAATAAGTGTTGCGGGAATACATAGCTTTAACAATGTGTGGCAGGCAAATGTCAACGGCGTAGACATAAACCACAACTTTGACGCGAATTGGAAAATGAGTGTTGAGTGTCCCTCACCATCAAAATATGGCGGAGAATTTTACGAGAGCGAGCCCGAAACAAAGGCGATTGCGGACTTTATAAAAAAAGAACAGTTCGATGCCTTAATGGCTTTTCATAGTCAGGGACAGGAAATTTATTATGATTTTGACGGAATGGCAGCCGAAAAGTCTTTAGAAGTTGCAAAGCGTATGGCTGCTAAGAGCGGTTATGCTGTAGCAAAGCCCACGGGTACTGCATCGTATGGTGGCTGCAAGGATTGGTTTATTAAGGAATTCGGCAAAATGGGCTTTACAATAGAAATAGGCAAAGGAAAAAACCCCTTGCCTCTATCTATGCTTAATGATATTTTTGAAGAAAATGCAAAGATTGCATTATGCCTGTTAGATGAATGTGTCAAACAAAATATGTAAATTACGACAGGCTATCATTTTTACTTCTTAATCTTTTTTTAAACTTACTTGGCAAAACACCTGTTTCTGCCTTAAACACCTTGGAAAAATAGTTATAGTCGCAAAATCCAACTCTGCTTGATGCCTGGGCTACAGACACGCCCGAATTTATCAGGTCTATTGCTGCATCAACTCGTTTTTTTCTTATGTATTTTGCAACCGACATACCATAAAAATCATTAAATATTTTGTATAATGAATTTCTGCTGATTTGAAAATATGTACATAATAAATCAACAGATAAGTCGGAATCCAAATTATTGTTAATAAACGTTGTAATTTTAAATTCGAGGCTTGTATGGTCGCTCTTAACTAACTTATTCATAACAAGATACGATATGCAGGCCTCCATAAACTTTGCAACTGAATGTATCTGGGTAACATTCTTAATGGTTATTTCGTTAAAATAAGCGCTCATATCTTTTTTACTGTACTTTGTCGCATATTCTATAATCTTTTCTTTATTTTCTTTCCAGTCTTCCTCGTCTATAACCTGTCCAAACATAATATACCCTATTATTATATCATCAATTTTTATAGGTGCAACTGCTTCTGTAAGTCCGCAATGGCATTTATATATGTTCAAATGATTTTGCTCTCTGCATTTTTCAACTTCTTTTTGAATACATAACATGCATTTTTTAACTTTTCTGCTAATTTTCGAAATGGTAAAACTGTAAATGCGCTCTTTAAGCCATTTATGGAAACTCTTAAAAATGAGCTTGGCGACTTTGACATTTTATACGATTATATTTGGGGTAAGGACACATTAAATATAGATGGTGTTACTGATGGCAATTACATCCCGCAAACAGGTGATTCAGTAATAATGGATATAAGCGTAGGCAAAAATGGAGTTTGGTGCGATGTTTGCAGAACCTTCTTTGTGGGTACTGTATCTGACAAGCAAGTACATATATTTGAGCTTATTAAAAAATCCATAAAATCGGGAGAAAAGCATCTTATACCTGATATGAGTGCTAATGATATCTATAAATCAGTAAATTCCGTTTACGAAAATGACGGTAAAAGTTTAATTCATCATGCAGGTCATCAAATTGGTTCAAGTGCACTTGAGGAGCCGAGATTTGTATCAGGTAATAATACAAAAATAGAGGCAAACCGTTTTTACACCATAGAATCAGGCTATTATGTCGATTTTGGGATAAGGCTTGAAAATGATTACTTTGTAGACAATAATAGCACACAAAATTTATTTGAAGAACTTATGAGTTTAAATATTAAGGAGTATATACTGTATGAAAAAGAGTGTTAACGGAGCTTTTGCAGTGCTTATGACACCGTTTGTTAAAAACAGAGTTGATTATAATGCATTCGAAAGGCAAGTACAAAGATTAAGAGGAACAAATGTTGCGGGATACGTTGTTAATGGAAGTACCGCAGAGTTTGTTCATCTTTTAAAAGAGGAAAAACAAAGACTTGTAGAAATTGTTGCAAAAAACGCAGATGCTGACAAAAAAATTATAGTAAGTGCATGCGAATCGAATATTGCAAACACATACGAAATCTGCAAGCATGCAAAATCAGTAGGTGCAGATGCAGTGCTTGTATGCCCACCGTATTATTTTCAATATTCACGCGAAAATCTAAAGCAGTACTTCTTACAACTTGCAGATATTTCGCCGCTCCCGGTTATATTGTATAATATTCCGTTCTTTACTCAGGAATTACCTGTGGGTTTGATTTTTGAGTTGATGAACCACAAAAATATTATTGGCATTAAGGACAGCAGCGGAAGTATGAAACGTATAATGCATCTTATTGATGTTGCAAAGGATACATCTTTTGCAGTGCTTACGGGCACTGACGATATGCTTCTCCCTGCATATGTTGGGGGTTGTGCAGGAAGTATGACTGCTCTTGCAACTATTTACCCTGACAGAATCAGTGCAATTTATTATGCTGTGTTGATGGGTGATTACGAGTCTGCAAGAATATTACAGCATAGTATAATGAAAGATATAAGAACTGCTGACTCAAAAACATTCCCCAGAGGTTACAAGCAGCTTATGGAAAACGTAACCGGTATTAGATTTGGCGACAGGGAGGTATGACTATGAAAGCGGCAATATGGACCGAGGTAAATAAGGTTGAAATAAAGGAAGTACCAATTCCAGAAATTTCAAACGAAGAAGCACTTATTAAGGTAAAGGTTGCAGGTGTATGTGCTACAGATTTCCATGTAATGTCAGGAATGATTAAAATTTGTGAACCGCCATATACACAAGGCCACGAAATCTGCGGAGTAGTAGAAAAAATAAATACTTCGCGCACAGATATAAAGACAGGCATGCGTTGTATTATTAAAACTTCGATAGGTTGCGGTATCTGCGAGCATTGCAGAACAGGTAATGAATACCTGTGTAAAGATGGTTCAGAAATAGGCTACAAGCCTCACAATGGTGGATATGCAGAGTATGTAAAGGTACCAGTTAGTGCAATTGTTCCTATTCCCGACTGTATAAGTGATAGCGTAGGCGGTATTTTAGAGAGTGTTGTATGTCCTACAGAATCTCTTATGAGAATTGGTATTCCGCTTAACAGCACTGTTTTTGTAACCGGTGCAGGTCCTGCGGCCATCGCATATGTTTCTATTGCAAAAATTATGGGTGCGGGTAAAATAATATCTCTCGTAAGAAGCAGCTCCAAAGCAGAACTTATGAAGAAATTCGGTGCTGATGAAACCATTGACACAACAAAGGTTGACGATTTTACCAAAGAGGTGTTTAAACTTACTAATGGTATCGGTGCTGATATTGTAATTGAAGCAACTGGTGCAGGAACAGTTATTGAACAAGCACCATTCTGCTGTAAGCGAGGCGGTAAAGTTATTCTATATGGTATACCGGGTGATGACGAAACAGTTAATATATCTGTTAAAAAACTTGTTACAGATGAAATTACACTTTTTGGAACAGTAGGAAATACTAAATCGTGGTATCCGCTTGTAGACTTACTTGCAAGCAATAAGCTTAACCTCGAGGATATGGTAACTCACAGATTTAAGCTTGAAGATATTGATAAGGCATTTGATTTATATAGAAACAATGAAAAAGGTCTTATAAAAGCAATAATAGAGTTTTAGGAGGAAAAATTATGAAAATCACAGATGTCGAAGTAATTATTGTAAGACAGAACGAAGTTAAAATGATTGGCGACGGAAGTCAGGATACTGCTGTTATTCTTGTTCACACAGATGAGGGTATAACAGGAATAGGCGAGGTTGACAGTTCCCCAGAGGTAGTTAAAGCGATTGTTGAAACTCCCGCTTCCCACGATCAATGCAGAGGTCTTAAAGAAATTCTTATAGGTGAAGACCCGATGAACGTTGAGTATCTATGGTATAAAATGTACCACTACAGCTATTACTACACAAGAAGAAGTGTCGGAATTCATGCAATGAGCGGTATTGATATTGCTCTTTGGGATATTGCAGGCAAGAAGCTTGGTGTTAGTGTATCTACACTTATCGGCGGAAGATTCAGAGAAAAAATTCCTGCATATTGCTCAGTACTGATGCCCGAAACAAAGAAAGAAATTGATGAGCTTGTTGCTCACCACAAAGCTGACTGCAACTACAAAGGCTATAAATTCGGCTGGGGTGCTTTAGGCGAAGACGAAGAAAAGGACATTGCATTAGTTGAGTATTGTCGTGAGGCAGTTGGCGAAAAATCACGCCTTATGATTGATATCGGTATGCGTTGGACAGATTACAAATCCGCTCTTAGAATTTCAAAAGAATATGAAAAACAAAAGATTTATTGGCTAGAAGAACCATTTGCTCCTGACAGAACAGAAGACTTTGGCAGGCTCGCAGACAACATAAGCATTTCTCTTGCATCAGGCGAGGAATTTGGCACAACATACGAATTCAAAGATATGCTTGATAATGGCAAAGTTGATATTGTTCAGCCTGATATGAGCCGTTGCGGCGGTATAACAATGGCAAAGAAGATAGCAGATATGGCACAGCTAAGAGGTAAAAAGCTTATACCTCACGCATTTAAGACAGGCATTCTTATGGGTGCTACACTTCAGCTTATTGCAGCTATACCAAATGCAGATATGCTTGAATATTGTGCACAGGAAACTGTTTTGAGCAAGCAGCTTGTTAAAAACCACTTCCAACTTGATAATGATGGATTTGTACATATCCCAACCGCTCCCGGTATAGGTGTAGAGCTTAATATGGATATTCTTGATAAATACAGAAGATAACAAATAAGGGGGTTGCATT
>JAZNPJ010000102.1:0-3303 GCA_045589635.1 Clostridia bacterium | reverse complement strand
TAAGAGTTGAAATTGATGATCGAAGCGAAAAGCTTGGCTATAAGCTAAGAGAAGCACAACTTGAAAAAGTTCCGTATATGCTTGTTGTAGGTGATAAAGATATCGAGAATAATGTTGTTGCAGTTCGTTCGCGTAAAGAGGGCGACAAGGGAACAATGTCAGTTGATGAGTTTATTGCTATGGCAACAGAAGAAATAGAAACAAAAAAACTATAATTAACACTAAATGATTAACACGCATAATATATCACAGAGGTGGTGTATTATGCGTGTTGGAATTTGCAGAAAAAAATATCATATAAAGACTTTTTTGTTCTTTGCTATGATATTTATTTTATTTTTGGGGTTTTTTATTGTAAAACGTCTTGAACCAGCCTTTGTTGAAGCATCATTGTCTTATGGCAACGAGGTTGTTTTAGATATAATCAACAACACTGCCTTTGAGGTTTTTGAAAAATATAATATAAATAATATTCAAACAGATACGAATGGCCTTATAACAACAGATACATCAAAGCTAAATAAAATAAAATCAGATTTAACAACTACAATTCAGGAAAAACTAAGAAAAACAGATAACATTATAAAGATACCGCTTGGAACGATTTCGGGCTTTTATTTGTTAAATGGTATTGGTCCTGATGTAACTGTTAAAATTTTTCCGATTAGCACAGTAAAAACGGATTTTGAGAATAAATTTGTAGGTGAGGGTATAAATTATGTTAAACATTCAATTTATATAAACGTAAGTGTAGAGATGTTATATAAAGGGTTTTTGCTCCATTCGTCAAGTGTTGTAACTACACAGGTTCCTGTAATTGAGAATATAAATTCTGGGACTGTACCACAGTTTTATGGCGTTAACAGTCCGTATGTAGAGAATTTTTAGCCTGATATGTTATATTATTTCGTTTTCTATCATAGAGTTAAATATAAGCTTATACAAAAACAGGAAAGGGGATAATTATAATAGATAAAATTGGCGCAAGATACAGTAAATTAGTATTGTTATCCCTTTTGATTTTATGTTTGGGTGTGGGTTTTGGCTGTATATATTTAATGAATACAAGCGGCGAAAATGTAAATTACATAAAAGACTATCTTACATCATTTTTTAATGGATTTGGGGAAAATATTAAAAGAAATCAAATATTTAGAAATGCATTTATTCAAAATCTTTTTTTAGCGTTTTTAATATTTATAAGCGGATTTTTTAAGATATGTACACCTGTAGTTGCATTTTCTATTGCCCGTAAAGGGTTTATAATGGGCTTTACATCGGCATCAATACTTAGAAGCTTTGGTGTAAAGGGACTTATTATAAATATGGCGTATTTGCCTACAATTATTATATCAGTACCTGCATTTTTGTTTTTTGCATCGATAAGTGTAAAAAATGCATATGGTGATATTGAGGATAAACGGAGAAGTCTTGTTTTATATTTATTTATGGCACTTATAACTACAGTATTATTATGCATTTCTGCACTATTTGAGGCATATGTTACAACATCATTTATGAATTTTATGGCACATAAGCTTTAAAAAGTTATTATGAATATAATTTAACAAAAAGCACATTATATTATTATAATACAGTCGTAAAAGTACGACGGAATAGGAGATTATAATGAAAAAAATAATGTGCTTTTTTGTGTGCCTCACTTTGTTTTTGGGGACAGTAAATGTTATGGCTGAGGGTGTTGTAGAAACAGATGCAAAATCCGTTTTATTGATGGAGCAATCAAGCGGTAAGGTGTTATACGAAGAAAATTGTGATGAACAATTACCTATAGCAAGTGTAACAAAAATTATGACAATGCTTCTTATTATGGAGGCGGTTGATAATGGTAAAATAACACTTGATGATATGGTATCGGTAAGTGAAAATGCAATGAGCTATGGTGGTTCAACAATGTTTTTGGAAGCAGGTGAGGAGCTTAGTGTTCACGATATGCTAAAGGGAATTGCAGTTGCGAGCGCAAATGATGGTTGTGTTGCCATGGCGGAGTTTTTAGAGGGCAGCGAGGCTGCATTTGTAGAGAAAATGAATGCCAAGGCTCAAGAGTTAGGTATGAAAAACACTCACTTTGCAAACACAAACGGACTTGATGATGACAACCATTATTCAAGTGCAAGAGACGTGGCTATAATGTCCCGTGAACTTATAGGGCACGAAAAAATATTTGACTATACAACCATATGGATGGATTCATTAAGAGACGGAAAGTTCCAACTTGCAAATACTAATAAGCTTATCCGTTTCTATAATGGTGCAAATGGTCTAAAAACAGGCTCAACCTCAAAGGCATTGTGTTGTCTTAGTGCATCTGCAAAGCGAGACGATATGCAACTTATTGCAGTTGTGCTAGGAGCACCTACATCTGCCAAGAGATTTTCTTCTGCAAAGGCACTGTTGGACTATGGCTTTGCGGGCTATAAAATAGAAAAAGTAACAACTAAAGATGAGGAATTTATGAGATGTGAACTTTCCAAAGGTGTTAAGGAAGACATAGGTGTTTGTGCGAATGAAGATTTTAGTGTGCTAAAGGCAAGAGGGGACAATAAAGAAACTCAAAAAGAAGTTATTTTAAACGAAAAAATCAGTGCACCAATAAATAAGGGTGATAAATTGGGTATTATAAAAATCACAACGGAAGATGGAGCAAAGGAAGTAGACCTTGTTGCAACAGAAGATGTAGAAAAGATTGGTATAAAAGATATAATAGAAAACTTTTTTGATATGTTGATTGGAAAGTTAACTAAATAGCTACCGTTAATAACAATTAAAAATGGTGTAATTATTGCGATTACACCATTTTTTTGTTGACAATATATGTTTTTAATAATTCTGCTATAAGGGACAATTCTGTATCTGACAAGTCAGATAATAGATTATTAACTTCTGTTTTGTTATGGTTGCCTGTGGGATTGAGCCATTGCTTGCTTGTGTTAAGCCCAAATATATAGTCTATGGATAGGTCAAGCTCCTTGCTTATATTGTATAAAGTTTGTATTGCAGGTGCTTTTCTGCCTGCTTCAATTTCCCACAAAAAGTTGCGTGATATTCCTATTTTCTCCGAAAGTTTTTCAAGCGTATATTTCTTTGCCATTCTTGCAGCTTTAATTTTTTCGCCCATAAAAGCTAATTCCATAAAATCACCTCAACTCTATTTTACAACAATAAGATATAATATAAACCAACTAATTGATAGAAAAAGTTTTTAAAAGTATTGCAATTAGATGTAAATTATGCTATAATGTACCCAATCAGCAATAAAAGAAAGGATTTTTACAATGAAAA
>JAZNPJ010000101.1:0-1700 GCA_045589635.1 Clostridia bacterium | reverse complement strand
GGCTCATCAATAGAGCTTAGTGCAGACGGACCTATTAAGCCGCCATATATCGCATACATGCAGGGAGGTCTGACATACGAGTCAGCAAAATTAGGAATAATGTGCGCGGCACAAAAAGTAATCGAAAACGGAAAATAAAATTAAAAAAGTCAATATATGGGAATGTTTAAAACAAAACATTCCCTTTTTTATTATGAGTGTTTTTAAAAATAAGTGTAATAATATCTATATAAACACATAAGAGGCAACGCAGCATTTAAAAGGAGAATTTTTCGTGAGCAGAAAAACAAGAATAATAAGTATTTTAATATTTTCGCTGATTATAGCTATTCTTTTAGTTGGTATATTTGTTGTTCCAAAATCCGAGACTTCTCATCAGTCTATTCAAACACTTATGCGTGACGCAGTTCTTCACGAAGGAAGCAAAATCAATTTTTTAGGTATAAAAAATGTAAACCCCGGACTTATATCTGCCTTTGTTGTCAGCGCCATAATATTTGTATTTGCCATTATTGTAAGAATATTTGTAGTCCCTAAATTTAAATATGTCCCGGGCAGATTTCAGCTTATTCTAGAGGCTGCAGTAGAAATGTTTGATAATATGGCAAAATCAAACAGTCCGCATCGCAACAAGTTTTTAGGCGCATATATATTCAGCGCAGGTACGTATATTGCAATAGGTACATTGTTTGAGCTTTTGGGGTTTCAGGCAATTACAACAAATGGTAATGCTATATCTCTACCCGCTCCGCTGTCCGACATAAATGGTGCTATTATGATGGGTTTTCTCTCATATGCCATTATACTCTCGGGCGGAATAAGCGCAAACAAAGCAAAAGGAATACGAAGAACACTAAAGGATTTTTCGCTACCTATATCTATGAGTTTTAGAATTTTTGGAGCAATGCTAAGCGGCGCTTTAGTAACAGAGCTGATGTACCACTATATGCATTTAAGCTTTATATTACCTGTTATAGCAGGCGTGTTATTTACAATTTTGCACGCAGTAATTCAGGCATATGTATTAACAATGCTTACTGCGCTATTTTACGGCGAAGTATCAGAAAGAGAGGATAAATAAAATGAAAACATTAGTAAAGAGTTTGTTGTTATTATTTGTTATGATATCTGTATTTTTACCAACTTCTTATGCAGATACCCATAAAAATACAACAACAAGCGAAGTAACTATCACACAAGCAGCAGAAGCTACAAAAGGTTATAAGGCAATAGCGGCAGGTGTTGCAATAGGTCTTGCGGCTTTGGGCGGTGCTATTGGTATGGGTTTAGCTATTTCAAAGGCATCTGAGAGTATCTCAAGAAAACCTGAGGCAGACGGCAAAATAAGAACAAGCCTTATGCTTGGTCTGGTGTTTATAGAAACAGCCATAATATACGCACTTGTCATTTCTATATTGATTATATTTGTACTGTAAGGGCGGGGTGAGTATTATGCCGTTAAATATAGACTGGCAACAAATTCTTCTTCATCTTCTGAATTTTGTTATATTGTTTGCTATATTGTATTTTTTATTGTACAAGCCAATAAAAGATTTTATGCAAAAACGTATGGATTACTATAAAAGTCTTTATGATGAGGCAAATAAAATAAAACAGCAACAAACTTTATACAACAAAACATCAAAAAGGTTTAAAAACGAAACCGACGATGTTAATAATTAAATTTTAATAAGCATAAA
>JAZNPJ010000100.1:0-12745 GCA_045589635.1 Clostridia bacterium | reverse complement strand
TTGACTTTAAGTCAATCTAAAAGTAAGATATAATTGTGTGGATTTTATCCAAATATATTTTTAATTCAACGCTAAAACAAATGTGAAAGGAAATGATGATAATGGCTTATTATAACAGACAGTATACATTTAATCCTAAATATAAAAAAACAAAAAAATTACTTTTTGCATTGTGTATAGCTTTAATTTTACTCTTTGTAATAATATCAGTTATTGGCCTTATTTCAAATTCTGACAATATACAAAATAAGAATATAAACAATGCTATTGCAGAGAATACACAGTTAAAGTATACCATTGAAGAGCAAAATGAGAAAATAGCGGAGCTTAATGAGCAAATCGATATGCTTAAAATGCAGTTGGAGAATGACGGTAAATTGCAAGAAGAGCCATATCAGCCCAATGAGGAACAAGAGGTAGAAGAAGCTCCTCAGGCATATAATAATAATCCGACAACACCAAGAGATGAAATTGATAATTAAAACATAGGAGGTAGAATTTATGAAATCAGTTATAAGAAATTTATTTATCACAATGGTAGTGGGATTTATATACTTCTATGTATCACTTCCTGCACTTAACTTTGCATCTGCCGACTTTTATACGTTTATAGTATTTTTGTGCGTAGTATACATTATACTTGCACTTTTAAGCAGCGGAACAATTAAGCAAGCCAATGGAATAGCCTCATATATAAAGGTTATTATAAAACAATGTAAGGTGCCTGCAATAATTGTTGTGGGGGTTGTACTTGTGGGGGTTATAGGTGGCGCGCTTTCATGGGAGGTTTTCCGCGCAAATGATTACAAAAATCTAATAAGTGTACAAAATGGTGATTTTGCCGAGGAAGTAGCAGAAATATCCTACGATAAAATACCAATGCTCGATAAAGAGAGTGCCGAACGCTTGGGCGACAGAAAGCTTGGCGAATTATCCGATATGGTAAGCCAGTTTGAAGTCTCTGACGATTATGCGCAAATAAATCTTCACGGCAGACCTGTAAGAGTAACAACTCTTGAATATGCAGATGTTATTAAGTGGCTTACTAATACATCAAAGGGCTTACCTGCCTATATTGTTGTTGATATGGCAGACCAGAGTGCAGAGGTTATTCGTGTACAAGAGGGAATAAAGTATTCGCCATCTGAATATTTTAACCGAAACATATATCGTCATTTGCGATTTAATTATCCGACATACATGTTCAGTGAGCCGACCTTTGAGGTAGACGAAGAAGACAATCCGTATTGGGTATGCCCGAGAGTTGTAAAAAGAATAGGACTTTTTGGCGGAGTTGATATTGAGGGCGGTGTGCTTGTTAACGCTATAACGGGTGAGTGTAAATATTATGAGGATGTACCTACATGGGTAGACAGACTTTATCCTGCTGACCTTATAGTTCGGCAATATGACTATTACGGAGCATATATAAACGGATTCTGGAACTATATATTCGGTCAAAGAGGTGTAACACAAACAACATCAGGCTATAACTATATTGCTTTAAATGACGATGTATATTTGTATACAGGTGTAACATCAACAGGCTCCGACCAGTCTAATGTTGGCTTTTTGTTGTCAAATCAGCGAACAAAAGAAACAAGGTATTACACATGTGCAGGTGCAACCGAAAACTCTGCAATGTCAAGTGCAGAGGGTGTTGTTCAGCATTTAGGTTACAGGTCAACATTCCCGCTGTTGTTAAATGTTTCGGGTAATCCTACGTATTTTATGGCACTTAAGGATAATGCAAGGCTTGTAAAAATGTATGCAATGGTAAATGTAGAGCAATATCAGATTGTTGCAACGGGTGCTACAGTTGCCGAATGTGAGAGAGCATATACAAAATTACTCTCGTCAAATAATATGACAGATAACACTCTAATAAATGATGGTAACACAATAAGCGCTAAAATTGTACAGATAAAGAGTGCAGTTGTAAATGGTAACACAAAATATTATTTAAAGCTCGAGGGCAGCGAAAACTACTACTCAATAAATATTTCCGAAATGGAAGAGGCAATAACTCTTAATGAGGGTGATACTGTTACATTGGAATATTCGGGTAGCGGTAATATACTAAAGATTGAAGCTCTAAGGTAAAAATATGAGGAATAGGTATGTATAAGGTTAAAGAATGTATAATTGTCGAGGGCATGCACGACAAGGTAAAGCTTTCTAATTTTATAGACGGTGTTATACTTGTATTGCATGGATTTGCAATATACAATAATGAGGATATGCAAAAAACCATAAAAAAGCTTGCACACGAAATGGGTATTGTAATACTTACCGACAGCGACAGTGCAGGGTTTCGCATACGTAATTTCGTTAAACAGAATATAGACGGAAAGTACGTTAAGCATGCTTATATTCCTGATATCAAAGGCAAAGAAAGACGAAAAAGAACACCCGGCAAGGAGGGTCTTTTAGGAGTTGAGGGCGTTGATGAGAAAACAATAATAAAATCCCTCATTGACGCGGGTTGTGAAATAAATGGCGAAAAGCATACACCAAAGGAACAGAAAAAAATAACAAAGGCTGACTTAATGCGTCTTGGTCTCTCTGGCACTGCTGATAGTCAAAAAAAACGCGCTGACCTTTTAAAAGAAATGGGACTCCCATCAAAGCTTTCTGCAAATATGCTTTTAGATGTCATAAACCGTTTAACTTCTGTTGAGGAATTCGAAAAAATTTGTAACAGACTGTGATTTTATTGCATATAATAATATACAACTCATAAATTTATATCAAGGGGTGGATATTATGGATATGCAAAATATAAATAACATTTTAAAAAATCTAAACCAAAATCAAATAAATGAAATAAATCAGTTTCTAAACTCGTCAAAGGGACAAAATGTAAAAAGTAGGCTTAATTCATCAAATAAAGAGCAGCTTTTAAGAGAACTCTCAAAGCTTGACCCCAATACTGTAAATAATAAGCTTAAAAACATCTCATCACAGGATATCATCAGATTGATGAAAAATCTGTAGATATAGTGGAGGTGATGTGATGGCAGACGCAATGGAAACTCTAAAGGGTATTTTGGGCGACGGTGCAGAGGATAAAATAAAAAATGTAATGTCCTCACTATCGGGTGGCTCATCTGATATATCCGATGTAATCAGTAACGATAACAGTATGGAATATCTTATGCAGATAAAAGATATTGCCTCAAGACTCGGCAACAGTAATTCCGACCCGAGAACAAATTTACTTATGTCGCTAAAACCGTATATGCGAACTAAAAGACAAGGTTCAATAGATTCGGCAATAAAACTTTTAAATCTTGCCAAGCTTGCAGTGTTATTTAAGTGATTTTTGTTAACGGAGGGGTTGTATGTATCGAAGCTATAGCTATAACGATATGCCAAAGCCGATTATGCACACATACGAAAAGAAACCAAGGAATAATGAATGTCAAGAAGACCGCCAAAAGCCACTGAAGAAAAAAGAAGAAAAGAATGATAGCTTTCTTGCAAATTTAGAAACGGACGATATAATATTACTGATTGTAATATTGGCACTTATTTTAGATGACTGCGATGATAAGATACTTCTTATTGCGCTTGGATTTGTATTTATATGCCAGTTTTTGGATTAAACCATTATACGTAAGGGCTGAACAAGGCGGATTGTTCAGCCCTTTATTATTTTTTGAGTTTAAAAATTGCAATAAATTTTTTTGTTTAACATTGGAAATAATTAAATTTAAAGAAAAAATTTTCCTTAAAAAAAATAATAGAGAAAAAAATACGAATATTTTTCAACTGTGTTTACATTTCTTATTAAATCTTATATAATTTAATAAACGGAGGGTGAGAAAATGGATAATTTGGATTATAAAATCTTAGAAGCATTAAAGGATAATGCAAGGGAAAATGCAACCAATATAGGTGCAAAAATAAATCTTTCTACATCTGCGGTAATTGAGAGAATTAAAAAGCTTGAAAACTCAGGGGTTATTGAAGGATATACAACTGTTATAAATCAGAATGCAGTCGGCAGAGAGCTTATGGCATTTATGTATGTCAGTCTTGAACATCCCAAATATAATGAGGGTTTTGTAAAGCAAATCAATGAAAATAGTTCTGTGGTTGAATGTCATTATATAGCAGGAGATTTTGATTTTATTCTTAAGGTTGTTACAAAATCGGGGAAGTCATTGGAGGAGTTTTTGAACTTTGTAAAATCAATAGGCGGTGTATCTCTTACCCGTACATCAGTTGTTCTTTCAACAAATAAGTACGAGACGTGCTTGCTTCCAGATAAAAAGGATGCTGTTTCAATATAATATACTATTTTGACATTGGAGAGGTTTTGTAAATTATGGAGTTAATTAATTTAATTATTGATAAAGTGAATGATATTGTATGGGGTCCTGTTATGTTGACGTTGCTTATTGGAACAGGATTATTCCTATCTGTCAGGACAGGCTTTTTGCAGTTTAAAAAATTTACTTATATGATGAAAAATACTGTCTTGGGTATTTTCTCTAAAAAGCAACATCAAAAAGATGATTCGGGAGTTACTCCGTTTCAGGCTGTGGCTACTGCAATGGCGGGTACAATAGGCACGGGAAGTATTGCAGGCTTGGCTACAGCTATTGTTTCGGGAGGACCGGGTGCAGTTTTCTGGATGTGGATTAGTGCACTGCTTGGCATGGTAACAAAATATGCGGAAATAGTTCTTTCCCTAAAATACAGAGAAAAGAATGAAGAGGGACGGTGGGTTGGCGGACCCATGTATTACATAAAAAACGGTTTAAATTTAAAATGGCTTGCTGTTTTGTTTGCGGTATTTGCTATGATAGCATGTCTTGGTACAGGAAACGCAACACAGTCTAACTCTATTTCTGTTGCACTTGAAAGTACAGTCGGTATAAATCCGTTGATTACAGGTGTAATACTTACTATAACTGTTGCAGCGGTTATATTGGGTGGTATGCGCAGAATTGCCTCTGTTAATGAGAAATTGGTTCCGTTTATGGCTATGTTTTATGTAATATGTTCAATAATAGCATTAGCAATCAATTTTGATAAAATTCCCGGTGCATTTGCTATGATTTTTAAAGAAGCCTTTAATTTCAAAGCAGCAACGGGCGGAGCTGCAGGATATGGTGTAGTTCTTGCTATGCATTATGGTTTCTCGCGTGGTGTTTTTTCTAACGAAGCGGGACTTGGAAGTGCACCTATTGCCCATGCAGCATCAAGTACCAAAAATCCTGTTCAGCAGGGACTTTGGGGTATGTTTGAGGTATTTTTCACAACAATTATCATATGTACTATTTCGGCAATAGTTATACTAACATCAGGTCTGTGGAATACAGGAGATTTTCAGGGTGCGGCATTAAGTATTGCTTCATTTAATAAAATTATTCCGGGTGTTGGCGGATTTGTTGTAACTATATCGACTGTGTTTTTTGCCCTTTCTACAATTCTTGGTTGGGCATATTACGGAGAAGTGTGTATCGAGTTTTTGTCGCATAACTCTAAAAAAGCAGTATTTGTTTACCGTTGTATTTATGTTGTATTTGTCTTTGTAGGAACAATAGGCAGCCTTGATTTAATCTGGAGTATATCAGAGGCTATGAACGGTCTTATGGCTATTCCTAATCTGATTGGTATTATCGGCTTGTGCAAAGTGGTGAGCTTGGCATCAAAGGAATATTTTAACGGAATAAAGAAATAAAGTTAAATAAAAAGGGCAATTTTTCATAAAGAAAAATTGCCCTTTTTTTCAATCCTTTTTGCCTAAAATTTTACTTGTTTCTACAATAATAAGCGGTAAAAGTGATAATATTGCAACAATAAACCACTGCAAAGCCGATAGAGGAACAGCGTCAAAAATACGTGAAATTGGTACAATAGAAATAACCCCAACTTCTAATATAACTCCAACAATAAGAGAAATTATAAGGTATTTATTTTTAAATAATCCCGCTTTTATAACGGACCCTTCGCTTCGCATATTAAATGCATGAACTAACTGAGACATCGAAAGAACTGCAAACGCCATTGTTTTACCAACAAGAATGTTTTTAAATATGTTTGTGCCTATAGAAAATGCAAGAAGTGCAAGCGCACCAATCATAAGCCCCTCAAAAATTATATCACGCCATAAACCGCCCGAGAACAAACTGTTTTTTGACGGATTTGGAGGACGTTTCATTATGTTTTCATCATCGGGGTCAAGTCCTAATGCGATAGCGGGCAGTGAGTCCGTTACGAGATTTACCCATAGCAGAGAAATCGCATTAAGTGGTGAGGAATATCCAAAAACAATTCCCGAAAATACAGTTAATATTTCACCTATGTTGCTCGATAATAAGAACTTAACAGATTTTTTTATATTATCAAAAATTCCTCTGCCTACTCTTATTGCATCTACAATGGTTGCAAAATTATCATCCGTTAAAATTATATCCGAGGCGTTTTTTGCCACCTCTGTTCCGCATTTGCCCATACTACAGCCTATATCTGCACAAGATAGTGCAGGTGCATCATTTACACCGTCGCCCGTCATAGCAACGACCGCACCGTTTTGTTGCCATGCCTTTACAATACGTACCTTGTGGGCGGGTGTAACTCTTGCAAAAACTCTGTAATCCCTTATGCATTTTTTTAGCTCGCTGTCTGATAGATTATCAAGCTCATTACCGCTCATCACCTTTTCTGTAGCAAGTATTCCTGTTTGTTTTGCAATAGATATTGCGGTGCCAATGTTGTCGCCTGTTATCATAACAGGTATAATACTTGCATTCTTACAAATTTCTACAGCATGCTTTGCTTCATCACGCGGCGGGTCTTCTATGCCTAAAAGACCTAAGAATGTCATATTATCCGTATCCATATTTTTATTTGAATTATCCTTATATGCAACCGCAATAACGCGCAGTGCACGGGAGGTCATGCTCTGATTTTGCGATAAAATATTCTTTCGCTCCTGAGGTGAAAGGGGAGTGGACTTGCCGTTTTTTAAAATATTTGTACATTCGGGAAGTATATATTCCAAAGCACCTTTGGATATGAGTCTGTTGTTTGTACCTTTTTGGCAAAGTACACTCATTGTTTTTGTTTCGGATGAAAAAGGTTTTTCCTTAATTCTTTTAAATTTATTGTTTAGTTCAGTTATATTGACTTGATTTTCTTTTGCCCATTCTATAATAGCTAAATCTGTTGGATTTCCAAAACTATCACTGCAAAGAGTTGCACAGTTTATAAGTAACTGCCTGTCATTTGTGTGATATGCACTTATATGCATTTGGTTTTTTGTCAGTGTCCCTGTTTTGTCGGTGCATATTACAGACGCAGAACCAAGTGTTTCAACAGATGGCAGAGTTCTCACAATCGCATTTTGGGACGACATTTTTAAAACACCTATAGCGAGCATAATTGTAACTATTGCGGGTAATCCTTCGGGTATTGCCGCAACCGCAAGGGAGACTGATGTCATAAACATTTCCAACGGATTAAGGTGCTCAAAAATACCTATTATAAAAATTATAACACATATAATAAGCGCTGATATACCCAAAATTCTGCCTGTGTTATTTAGACGCTTCTGCAACGGAGTTTCTATTGTATCTTCCCCGGACAACATAGCCGCAATTTCGCCAACCTCTGTTTCCATACCTGTTTTTACAACAATGCCTTTACCGTTTCCGCCTACAACATCTGTTGACGAAAACACCATATTAACTCTGTCGCCTAAGGGTGTAAATTCAGATAGGGTTTTGGTACAATCCTTACTTCTGGGTACTGACTCGCCTGTAAGGGCGGCTTCGCCTAAAAGCAGGGAATTATTCTCAATCAGTCTGCAATCTGCGCATATAATATCTCCCGTTTTAAAGAGTAAAATATCACCGCATACTAATTGTGAACTGTCAATTACAATTTCCTTTCCATCACGTATGACGCGTGCTTTGGGTGATGATAATTTTTTTAGTGCATCAATGCTTTTTTGGGCACGTGTTTCCTGAGTAAGACCTAAAATTGCATTTATGGTTACTATTGCAAGAATTATTACAGGCTCGGTTATATCGGGGTTTTTGCTTATTAGTGAAGTTATGTACGAAAGAATTGCAGCACATATAAGGAGCAAAATCATAAAATCATTAAATTGTGCAAAAAATCTTAAAACAAGAGGTTTTCTCTTTTTTTCGGTTATTACATTTTCGCCGTTTTTTATAAGCCGCTCTCTTGCCTCTGTACTGCTTAGTCCGTCTTTTGTGCTTGTATTAAAATGTTTTTGGGTCTGTGCTATGCTCATTGTGTGAAAGCTCTTCATTATAGTTCTCCTCTTTATAGCTTGTTTTATAGATAAATATTCGCACCTCAAAGGCAATATTACTCATTTGTATTTAAAATGTAAAGAAAATGTTTTTGAATATTAAAATATTGTGTGGTATAATCAAGATGTAAGATATATGTGTCCCTGATGTATTTGGGGACATAAAATATGTATTAAAAAGGAGACTTATTTATGGCAAGAAAAGCACGAGAAAAAAGCGCTACCGGAATGTATAATGTAATAATAAAAGGCTCGGCACCATTGTTTAAAAATGACGAGGACTATGACTTTTTTGTAGAAACATTGCAGGACTATATAGATGAACTTTATGCCTTTGCAATTACACCGTCGGTAATAGCTATTGCAATGAAGGAAACTGATAAGGGAATAGGTATGGACCTTAAACCGCTTATGACAAAGTATGCAAGATACTACAATAAAAATAATAATCTTGAAGGTAAGCTTTTTGCGGACAGATTTAAAAGTGAGCCTATTTTAAATGATAAAGAGTTAAAGAACAGTATTGCCTTGATTGAGGATTTGTTAGTGCTTACAAATTCGGACGGATACACAAGTGTAAATGGTGATGGTAAATACGAAATGATTGAATTCTATTCAGCGCTTGCGGATAAAAAAGAAGCACCAAAGAAAAAAGCACAACCTAAAAAGAAGACAGAAACAGTTAAAAAACCAACAGTAAAAAAAGCAACACCTACTAAAAAGACTGCATCTCCAAAACCTGTAAAGGAAGAAAAGAGTGTTGTTAAAGAGGTAAAAGAAGAAACAGTTCAAAAACCGGTTGAAAAGAAAAAAAATAATTCACTTCCAACATGGTTGCTATAAAAAATTGTTCTAATTATTAAATATAATACATATAATAGTAGTACAGGCCTTTGGTCTGTACTATTTTTATGGGAGTGATT
The DNA here is from genome assembly GCA_045589635.1 of Clostridia bacterium. GTDB lineage: Bacteria > Bacillota > Clostridia > UBA1381 > UBA1381 > Ornithomonoglobus_A. The sequence continues at coordinate 3,526 of JAZNPJ010000100.1, read as the reverse complement.
TTATTTGAGCTTTGTTGTAATACGTGCCAGACGCGTAGTTTTGTATATTGCACTTTTGGTACTTATTCCGATTATATTTTCATTTTTTACTAAAACAGTGCAGGTTTTTAATGTAAACGGACGTGAAATTCCTATATATTGTGTTGACAGAGATGATAAAAAAATAGCACTTACCTTTGACTGTGCATGGAATGATGAAGATATTGATATAATTTTAGATACTCTGGACGAATATAATTGCAGGGCTACTTTTTTTGTTGTAGGCGACTGGGTGGAAAAATACAACGAGAGTCTTGTAAAAATACATAATCGGGGACACGAAATTGGAAATCACTCGTATAATCATAAGGATTATACAAAGCTTTCTGCAGAGGAAATATCACACGACCTCGAAATATGCGACAATGTCATAGAAAATACAATAGGTGTTAAGCCATCTCTTGTACGTGCACCGTCAGGCGGATATAATAATACAGTAATAAAGACATGCGAAGACAGAGGAAATACATATATTCAGTGGTCGGTGGACTCAATAGACTACGGAGAAACTACTGTATCGGCAATAGTTGAACGTGCAACACGAAATGTAAAAGCCGGCGATATAATTTTATTACATAATGGCACAGAACATACTGCTGAGGCACTACCGCAGATTTTAGAAAAATTATCCCATCAGTTTGAGTTTGCAACAGTGTCAAATATAATATATAAAAATAATTATAAAATTGACCATGCGGGTATGCAAATAAAAATCAAATAAAAAAGGGCATGCGCCCTTTTTTATTTGAGTAATTTATATATAAGGCTCGAAACTTCAGCTCTTGTTATTAAGCCTTGTGGTTTTATAGTGTTGTCTTCATAGCCGCTTACAATTTTATGGTAGACAAGCTTATATATCTCATCTTGTGCCCAGACGGGAATTTCGTTTGTATCGGTAAATGTATAGTTGTATTTTTTGTCATCTCTTATAGTTCTTCCCAAAACTGTCATTGCCTCAGCTCTTGTTATATGCTCATATGGTGCAAATGATACTCCATCATCACCACCGCGTCCGTTCATCATACCATTTTCAACAACTGCATTTATTGCGCTCTTAGCCCAATCAGGAATTTCGTTTGAATCGGTAAATTCTGTTTTTGATGAAGAATATTTATTCAAATCAAAGCCCATGTATCTGGAAATTGTCATAGCAAATTCTGCTCTTGTCATATTATTGTCGGGGAAGAATGCCAGACCATTCTCTGTCTCAATACCGCTAAAAATTTTATCCTCGCTAAGAGAAACAATCATATCGTTTGCCCAATGTCCTGTTGTATCATAAAATGCTGATACTTTGTTTATTGTAACGCCTATTTCTTTTGTAATGTTTCCGACGGTAACCTTAATTATTCCTTTGCCCTCTTTGTTTGCGGAATTTAAGGTAAAAAGACCTGTTTCGCTAATTGTGCCGATTTTTCCGTCAACATCCCATTTTATAATATCACCCGATATATATATTTCCTTTTCGTCTGCATATGCGACGGGGCGCAGTTGTATTTGCTTACTATCGCCTGGATTAAATGACAGTTCGCTAATCTTTTCCCATGATGTAGTATCAAATACTGTTATATCATCAATTTTGTTGTAAATATTAAATGTTATTGGTAAGGTTGCATCATTGACGTGTGCAAGTATTTTAGCTTTACCGCTTTTATCAAATGTAATTATATTATTGTTTACCTGTGCATCGTTGGATGAATAGCTTAATGTATAGCCTGTCATCTCATAATCTGATGTATCAAAAATTCTTTCTACACTAAGTATCTGTGTGGAATTTAATAAAACATTTTCATTTAAATCTACAAATCTGATGTTACCAGGGATATTTGTCTTTTCTCTTTTGTCTTGTAAAAAAATAAAGTTGGCAACATTACGCGGTGCCCCGTTTGATGGCTTGTTTACTATGCTGAATGTTGGATTTTGTGGCAGCCACATACCCATTGTTGTTGAGCCGCCGCCATCAAAGTTTATTGCATCAACGCAACCTAATTCCTGCATGCGTTTTGCAAGCTCCTCTAGTGATGCGCCACTACTGTAGCCACTCTGTCTTCCGTCAAGTGTATAGAAAATCACATTGCCGTCAGCCTTTATGCCTGCCGCAGTTCTTGGATGAACTCCCGCCTCAAAGCCTGAGCCGATATTACCGTCGTTTAAAAGACGACCGCCTACAGAGCTTGTTGCCTCAACTGCCTCGCTCCATAGATTTTTCTCTGAGTTTATAGCGGTATTTGTTATTGTAAGAGTGTCTCCGATTTTGATTTTACGCATAAACTCCATCAAATCTTCTCTGCCGCCTGCAGTATCAATCTGTAAAAGGATTTTACTGTCAGGAATTTTAATTTCGCCATTATATTCAAAAATTTCCTTGGCAGTTACTGTTGCTTTTTTATCTACACTGATTGAACCGTCTGTAATATCACACAAAACATAAAGACAGTTGGATTTTGTTTTTGTTGTTTCGCCAAATTTGTCTGTAAGTAAGTATATCGGGTCAAATCCTGGTTGACACCATTTATTTATAAACATTATTTCTGCTTCATCTTCACCGTTAGAAATTGTTGTTTTAATTTGCAGTGTATCAATAAATGCACTTCCATCTTCTCTAAAACCTATTGCATCTTGTGCCTCATATTCTTTGGATACTATTTCTCCGCCTGATATGGTATATCCCATTTGCAACCCTGTCTGGAACGAAAAATAGTCTGCATTTATACCCATTCTGCTTCTGTAGCCATTCTGTTCGACGTATTTATTGGCACCATGAATGTTTATAGTGCCCCATAAAGAATCGCCATTAACCATAACAGGAACAATATCCTCGTTTGGGGTATATTCAACATAATACTCACTTTGGTTTCCTCTTGAACCGCCGCTGAAGTTGTTCTTATAGAATGTATGATTCTTCATTGACTCGCTGTGGCTGTTGTAAATATTGCCGAGCACTCCGGCATATGCAGTTGTATTAACAAAAATTGCAAAAGCAACAACTAATATTACTAACCTTTTCATATTTAACATTTCACAGCCTTTCTTTATATTTTATATGAGTTTATTTTATCACAAATGCAATAAATAATCAACAATATAATCAATAAATTTAATGTCAATTTATGTTTTGGATGTAAAAAACTAATAATTATAAAATAATGTAAAAAACTTGTAATTATGAAAAAAATATAGTATAATGATTTTAGTAAAGTTAAAATGTCAGAGAATTAAATGGAGTTTATTATGAAAAACAATTATTCTTATTTTAAAAATACCGAATGTGAATATTTTCCCTGCCACAAAGCAGAGGGGGGATTTTTTAATTGTTTATTCTGCTATTGCCCGCTCTATGCATTGGGTGATAAGTGTGGAGGTAACTTTAATTACACAGAGGATGGAATAAAGGATTGCTCAAATTGTCTTATTCCACATGGCGAAAATGGGTATAATTATATAATATCCAAATTTTCTGAGATTTCAGAGGTGGCAAAGAAAAACC
>JAZNPJ010000099.1:0-4617 GCA_045589635.1 Clostridia bacterium | reverse complement strand
CACTTTGATATGCTTGGATTTACACTCCAATACGAGTTATCATATTCAAATATTATAAATATGCTCGATCTTGCACAAATCCCACCTCTTGCAAAGGACAGAGACGAAACATTTCCTATTATAAGTGCCGGAGGTCCTTGTGCATATAATGTTGAGCCGATAGCTGATATTTTTGACTTTGTTGTTTTAGGCGAGGGCGAGGATGTAATGCACGAGGTTGTAGATGCATATAACATTTGGAAAAAGAGTGGCAAAAAGGATAAAAAAGATTATCTTAGAGAAATCGCAAAAATTGACGGAATATATGTCCCCTCTTTTTATGATATTGAATATAACGATGATAATACAATAAAATCAATAACACCAAACGAGGACGTGGCACCGCGTACTATAAAAAAGCGTATAATGAGTGATTTTGATAAAACATATGCTCCTGATACTATAATAGTTCCGTTTGGCGATGTTGTTCATGACAGAGTAATGCTTGAGGTTATGCGCGGTTGTATGCGTGGTTGCAGATTTTGTCAGGCGGGATATATTTACCGTCCCCTAAGAGAGAGAAAACCCGATACACTTATAGGCATTGCCGACAAGCTATTATCCTGCAGCGGTTATGATGAAATTTCTCTGTCATCTCTTTCCACAAGCGACTATAGTGGCTTACCCGACTTAACAAACGCTCTTTTGGATATTACCGAGAAGAAGAAAATAGGACTTTCTCTCCCCTCTTTAAGAATAGATAATTTCTCGCTTGAGCTTATGAATAAAGTTCAGAAAGTGAGAAAAACAGGAATAACTTTTGCACCAGAGGCGGGTACACAAAGACTCAGGGATGTTATAAACAAGAATATAACAGAAGAAAATATTATGCAATCAACCTCTATGCTGTTTAAGGGTGGGTGGACAAACGTAAAACTTTATTTTATGATTGGACTTCCCACTGAAAATGATAACGACATAAGAGGAATTGCCGACCTTGCACAAAAGGTTTTAGACCAATACTTTGCAATTCCAAAAGAAGAGCGAGCTAAAAACATCAACATAACAGTAAGTACATCAAGCTTTGTTCCAAAGCCTTTTACTGCATTCCAATGGGAGCCGCAGGACAGTCGTGAAATGCTTATTGAAAAGCAAAACACGCTAAAAGGCGCTATTACATCAAAGCGAATTAAATATAACTGGCACGACAACAAGACAAGCTACCTCGAGGGTGTGTTTGCAAGAGGCGACAGACGTCTTTGCGATGTTATAATAAGAGCAGTACAAAAGGGCTGCAAGTTTGATGGATGGGGTGAGTATTTTAATTTTGATTTATGGATGGAGGCCTTTGATGAACTTGGAATAGACCCTAACTTCTACAATGCACGCCGACGTGAATATGATGAGATTTTACCATGGGACCACATCGATATCGGCGTTACAAAGGAATTCTTCATAAGCGAAAACGAAAAAGCAAAAGCACAAATAACAACTCCCCATTGCAGAGAAAAGTGTTCAAACTGCGGCATAGCATCATTTAAAAGTGGAGTTTGTACAGAAAGGAAAGGCTTATAAAATGAGTAATTACATTATTAAATATGCACGCGATGAGCGTGTAAAATACATATCTCATCTTGATTTTGTAAGACTTTTTCACCGTGCAATAAGACGTGCTGATTTACCTTTTATGTTTTCGCAGGGTTTTAATCCCCACCCGATAATGACAGTTGCGCAACCTTTGTCTGTTGGTGTTACATCGGAGGGCGAATATATGAATGTAGGCTTTGACGGTGATTTTTCATCCGACGAGTTAAAGGAGCGCATAAACAAAGCTCTGCCTCCGGGATATTCTATTGTAGATGTTAAAAAGGTGAATTCAAAAAAAGAAATTGACCTTACAACGCTTGACCGAGCAGTTTATGTTGTAGATATTGAGTATGAGGGCGATATAGATATTGACAAGTTTTTATTAAATAATACTCTTACCGTTATGAAAAAATCCAAAAGCGGCGTTAAGGAGTCGGACATACGTCCCTATATATATGCCCTCAGGCTTTTGGATAAAGAAAACAATATAATGACTTTAGAGATGTGTATAGCTATCGGAAATAAGTATAACCTTAAGCCCGAAACGGTGATTGATGCAATGGAGAAGTACAGTGATAATTTCAAATGCATTTTCTTTAATGCACACAGAAAATCTATGACATGCGGGGACACAGAATTTTAAAACAGGGACACAACCATCTTTTCCGTGAATGTTTCTTACATACTTACCGAAAACGTCGATTGCGTCAACAGGATTACCATAGCCATACACTAAGATATTAGCAGGGTCTAAGTTTATAAATAAGTTACCTGTGCCTACATCTTCGATTAGTCTTAAAAGAGTTATAGGTGATTCTCCTCCTGTTTCAAACAATAGGTTCATATCATACTTTTTACAAACGTCAGAAATAATCTTTGCATCCTCTAAATCATACTTTTCTGGTTTATACACAAGCTGACAGGTATTAAATCCTAAGTCAATCGCCGCCTTAATGCAATCTTCTGCATCTTCTATTTTGGGTATACGAACAAGTTTTCCGTATTTCATGTTAAATTACTCTTCCTTTCTGTTTTAATTAGTCTAACTCTGACATTTTTATGTATCTGTCTGTTTCGGTAGATTTTATTGCTGCTTCTAATATCTTTTGCATCTTTAGGTGCTACAATAAATTCACCCTCAGGCATTCTTAGACCTCTGTCTGCCCACATTCTTGATAGCCAGAAATAGTCAACACTGTGTGCCACTTTGTCTATCATTCTTGTTGAACAGTTTTCTCTGCCAACTGCATCTTCAAGTTCTGTTGCAATCATGTCAAATAAAAAATCCGTCATTTTGCTCTTCTTCTTTAATATTTTAAAAATAATTTTCACCAAATCTCGCTTGCTCAGGAAACCACACCAAGAAGCATAAGCGAAGAAATTACAACCGAAGATACATTCCACGACATATTCGAAAAGCTTACAAACGAAATATATTGTTCATTAGAAGCAACAAAATCGGCTATTGATAAAAAGGAATTACAAAAAGCTGCAGAACTTATAAAGAGTGCAAACTCCGTTGTGTTTTTCGGTCTGGGGAACTCATCGTCTGTTGCACAGGACGCCTCTCATAAGCTTCTTCGTGCAGGCATGCACGCATATGCATACATCGATAATCATATGCAATCTATAGCTGCTGCACAGTTAAAAAAGGGCGATGTTGCAGTGGGCATTTCCCACTCCGGCTCATCTAAAGATATAATCGATGCACTAAAGATTGCCAAGGAATGTGGTGCAACTACCATTTGCATAACAAACAAAGGAAAATCACCAATTCTTAAATGCTCTGATGTTGCACTCTTTACTTCATCACCCGAAATCAAATACACTATTTTAGGTTTAAATTCGAGAATTGCTGCACTTGCAGTTATAGACTCTATTTATTCGTACATTGTATGTAACGACAAAAACGCTCAAAAATCCATTGAGCTTACGGAATTCTCGCTAAAGAGCAAAAAATTCTGATTTTTGTGTATAATAAACATTGGTATTTCACATTCCACTGTTGAATGCGAACGCGTCGGAGCGGTATGCACTGGCAACTCCCAAAGCACGAACACGGACACGGTCATCACTATCATCACCACCATCACTAATCAAAAAAAGCACCGCAAGGTGCTTTTTACTTATTTTCGCCCCGTTTTTACTCCATATATAATGCTTATAATGACATAAGGTATAGGGAGGAGAAGACAAATTACCGAGAATACAGGCGGCAGAAAAACACTGATTATAAATAACAATCCCATAATAACCGTCTCGTATCCTATAAATCTGTTTATCTTTCTTGCTTTATCTGTATCTAAATTATAGTTTTTAACATAGTCAAATTTAGGCATATAGTTCCCTATTACAAGGAACATCACACCCACAACAAACACAATAGCCTTTCTTATATCTATATTCCAGCCAAGGCTATATCCAAGGGTTATTATCTGCAGAATAACACTCAGACACGGAATAATCCACTTCGTTACCATCTCAAACTTTTTTCTGTCCCCGTGCTTGTTTGCATTTATGTCATTTACAAAACAACAAAATGCCTGCGAGGCTACCATCAATATCGGTAAACCAAAAACAACAAATCCCTTTGATGCAAAATTATCTGCAACACCATAAATGTTAAAGTGGATTGCCATTGTATCGGGCAGTTTATTCCAGAGTAATATTCCCATTAGTATTGGTAAAAGACAGACCATGCCCGTTATAGCAAATATTTTCCATTTAAAAAATTTCATCATTTATTCCCTCCCAGCATATAAATCCATTTTATTACTTCTTCAAAAACTGAAGTGTTAAGTTCGTAATATATATAATTTTTATATTTTTGCTCAGCAATAAGATCGGCACTTTTGAGTTTTGATAAGTGATACGAAACAGTTGCACCCGTCAGGTTAAAATGCTCACCTATTTCCCCTGCTGACTTTTTGCCCTCTTTAAGCACAGACAGTATATCACGCCTAACGGGATCGGATATTGCCTTTAGTGTTTCATTCATTCCCAATAATATCACCCCTATAATCTATTTAGAAATATTTCTAAATAGATTAT
>JAZNPJ010000098.1:0-1845 GCA_045589635.1 Clostridia bacterium | reverse complement strand
CCTTGTCGCCCTCTTTACGCGAACGAACTGCAACAACATTATTCTCGATATCTTTATCACCTACAACAAGCATATACGGGACTTTTTCAAGTTGTGCTTCTCTTAGCTTATAGCCAAGCTTTTCGCTTCGATCATCAATTTCAACTCTTAAAATTCCCGCCGCCTCAAGCTTTTTCTTAACTTCGTATACATAGTCAAGATGTCTGTCTGCAATAGGAAGTAATTTAATCTGAACAGGAGCAAGCCATAGTGGGAATGCACCTGCATATTTCTCTATAAGAAGTGCCAGAGTTCTTTCATAACAACCAATTGATGTTCTGTGAATAATATACGGATTTTTCTTCTTACCATCTTTATCTGTATATTCCATACCAAACTTTTCAGCAAGCATCTGGTCAATCTGTATTGTTATAAGAGTATCCTCTTTACCATGCACATTTTTAATCTGGATATCAAGCTTTGGTCCATAGAATGCAGCCTCACCTACACCGACCTTATATGGGATTTCAAGATTATCCAAAATCTTTTTCATAACACCTTGTGCTTCGTCCCATTGCTCTTTTGTACCTATATACTTTTCATTATCTTCGGGATCCCATTGTGAGAAACGATACGAAACATCCTCGTACAAACCAAGAGTTTTTAACATATAGTTTGTAAGCTCAAGACAACCTTTAAACTCATCTTCGAGTTGTTCGGGAGTACACATTAAGTGTCCCTCTGAAATTGTGAATTGACGAACTCTTATAAGTCCATGCATTTCGCCTGACGCTTCGTTTCTGAAAAGTGTTGAAGTTTCGTTAAGACGCATTGGCAAGTCTCTGTAAGAACGGCCTCTGTTTAAAAATGTCTGATACTGGAATGGGCATGTCATCGGTCTTAGAGCAAAAACCTCGTCGTCCTTTTCTTCATCACCCAAAACAAACATTCCGTCTTGATAGTGTCCCCAGTGTCCTGATATTTTATATAAATCACTCTTTGCCATAAGCGGAGTTTTTGTAAGCTGCCATCCTCTCTTTTGCTCCTCATCCTCTACCCAACGTTGTAAAAGTTGTATAATTCTTGCACCTTTTGGAAGCATTATAGGCAAGCCCTGACCAATATAGTCAACAGTTGTAAATAGCTCCAATTCTCTGCCAAGCTTGTTATGGTCTCTCTTTTTTGCCTCTTCAAGCTGTTCAAGATGTGCGCTTAGCTCATCTTTTGTTGCAAATGCAGTACCATATATTCTTTGGAGCATTTTATTCTTCTCGTTACCTCTCCAATATGCACCTGTAGCACTTAGTAGCTTATATGCCTTTACCTTTGATGTATAATTTACATGAGGACCTGCGCAAAGGTCTGTAAAATCACCTTGCTTATAGAATGAAATAACTGCATCATCAGGCAGTTCATTTATAAGCTCAACCTTATATGGCTCGTCCTTCATGAGTTCAAGTGCCTCTGCACGCGATAGCTCAAATCTTTCTATTTTAAGATTTTCCTTAGCAATCTTTTTCATTTCCTTTTCGATTTCTTCTAAATCATCAGGTGTAAATGTATGCTCAGTATCAAAATCATAATAAAAGCCTGTGTCTATTGCAGGGCCTATTGCAAGCTTTGTATCAGGAAAAAGTCTTTTTACAGCTTGCGCCAATATATGCGAGGCACTGTGTCTTAGTATTTGTAGTTCGTTTTGTTCCATTTTTTTATCCCCTTTCACAATAAAAAAGCACACCCAAACAACAACTGTGTTCAGGGGTGCATAAAATACACGGTTCCACCCTAATTATGACATAATAGCCATCACTCATTTCGCCCTTTATCGCAGAGCATACGACATTCATACTAAGATAAAATCCGTTC
>JAZNPJ010000097.1:0-3125 GCA_045589635.1 Clostridia bacterium | reverse complement strand
ATATCGCAACAGACTCACGTCAGGTTCTTTTTTCTACGGATATGGGTGCAATCAGTGTTTACGATATTGAAGAGATGACTACCTTTGGCGACGGCTGGGGCAGCCAGCTAACTGCAGATGTTATCGAAGGACATGAATATTTTATTATTTTGGGATGTACGGACCCTGAATTTCAAGGAACTGTAACCTTATCTTCTACATACGTCGAACAAGTGGATAATTCCCCCGTTGAAACAAGCAACATAGACGATATGCAATCAAGCCATCCGTACCAGAACAATCTGGATAAAAGCTGGACATATAATGCCCCTGATGGGACTATATATAACGAAATAACATTTGACAGCAGTTCCAGACTTGCATACAGTGATACTCTTTATGTGTATGACGCCGATGGAAATGAATTAAAACGCTATACTTACTGGAGTTCGTCATTTGCCAATCAAACACTAACTATACCAGGTAACAAGTTTTCAATAAGACTATACACTGACAGTTGGGAGGTTTCATACGGATTCGGACTTTCTTCCATTAAGAGTTGTTCTACTGTCCCGTCTCCATCTGCAAGTATTGAGAGCGGAACAATAAGACCATCTAATGTTACAATAACAGGAAGCTCACTTGCAACATTTTACTATAAGCTTTCGACCGCAGAGGATGAGGGTGAGTTTATAAAATACTCCTCCGCCATTGAGATTAAGGAAGATTGCACTCTTTCTGTATATGCAAAAATCGGTGATTATGTCAGTGAAACTGCAACATACAACTATACAATCGACACCACACCTATCCCCGCACCCGAATTTGTTGTAAAAAATTCATCATCAAGCAGTATAACTCTTGGCATAACTGCAACAGAGGGTGATGTTTACTACAAGAGAATGTCGGAGGGTTATAGTTACAGCAAGCTTTCAGCCAATGGTGCAATAACAGTATACCAGAGTGATGTTATTGCAGCCTATGCTATGAATGGTACTCTAAAAAGTGAAGTTGTATATTATTCTTGTAATCTTACCGATAATACAACCTACGAGCTTATTGCACCAATTATAACAGAAACACCTATAATGGGCGGAAAGACAGTAACAATTTCAATCCCTGAAGAATTTGAATACAGAAATACAGATGAACAAACAAACTATGGTTATTCACACCATTACACGGAATGCGGTCAGAGCGAAGAAACAACACACGATATGGGACCAGGGTCAAGAAAATACGAAAACACATATACATTTGTTTCGGGCGGAGATGCCAGCAAAAGAATAGTATACTCCAGTTTCTCTAAGGCGGCGGACTTCCCAAAAACATATAATGTTTATGAAAATACAGCCTTTTTGGCACAAAACAGTTATTCTCACGAGTCTGAAAGCGGTGTATGGTGTTCATATGATATGAGCTATGGTCATGGCGAGTATTACCATGAACTTTCTAATTCAATGTATGGTGATGACCCAAATTATGTTTATGACTACTATTCTCAGGAAAGTCCAAGAAGTTATAAATATATAGAGGTTCCCAAAGCGGATAAACCAAAATTCGACATTGAAGACGGAAAGCTTAAAATAACCGCAGGCGAGGGTGAAAGTATTTTCTTTAATATAAATGACGGACCTGATATTGACTATAGCGAACCACTTGAAGTTAAAAACGGAGATATAATCCATGCATATGCAATAGGCATGGGTATTGCAAAGTCCGATGTTGCCCAGTACAAAGTAATGCTTGAAGGAGTTAACTTAAAAGAAACTGCAGTTCTTGGCGGTTATGAAATTGAAGTAATCAGTGCAGACAATAATGCAGAAGTTTATTATAGCATTGATGGCGAAAACTACAACACATATAGTAAAAAGATATTTGTAACAGAAGATACAACTCTTTATGCATATTCTGTACTTAACGGAAAGCAGTCGGATACAAAATCCGTTTCTGTTACTGTTCCAAAAGCGTCTGCCCCTACCCCATCTCACGAGAGCGGAACATATGGATTGGGTACATCAATTACCTTTACAAGCAAAGATGCAAGCGAACAAATTTATTATATTAAAGAAGAAAACGCTATAAAATACACAACTGCAATAAATCTTAACAATGATATGGATATCAGTGTATATGCTATAGGTATGGGTATTGCAAAATCCGAAGTCAAAGATTATAGCTATAAAATTTTAAGAACAGCTGCTCCGACAATTACAGAAACTGATATTTTAGGCGGTAAGCTTATTACCATATCAACTACCACTGAGGATGCAAGTATAAAATATAAAATAAATGACGGAGAATATACTTTGTATTCTGAGCCATTTGAAGTATATGACCTTGCAAAGATTTATGCATTCACATCTCTTGAGGGTGCAACAGACAGTACAGTTACTGAGCATAATGTAGAAATGGTTCAAACTGCAGACCCTGTTCCTAATTATGCCTCGGGCGAAGTATTTAGCGGAACAAACATAGAACTCACCTCTCATAATGATGGCGCCCAAACTGTTATTTATTACACCATTGACGGTACAAAACCAACAAAAGAAAGTGCCGTGTATACTGACGGTATTAAAATAACAGGTCCTACAACAATAAAGGCAGTTGCTTATGCAAAGGGACGCGCAGCGAGCGAGGTTGTTACTCTTAACTACATATTAAGACAAACAAAAACACCATCTATTACAGAGCAAAATGTCAAAGGCGGAAAAAAATTATACATTCAGTCTAAAACAGAAAACTCAACTGTGTACTATACACTTGATGGCAGCGACCCTAAAACGAGCAATACGGTAATTTTATATGAAGCACCGTTTGTTGTAGGAAAAAGCGGCACTAAGGTTCATGCATATGCCAAAGCAAACGGGTATATGGACAGTGATGTTTTTGAACATACTGTTGAGATAGGTCAACTCCCCACACCTGTATTGAGTATAACAGACGAAAATGTATATCTTAATTCCACACTTACAATTACTGCGGACCCAATTTCAGACATATACTATACTCTTGATGGTACAAAGCCAACAAAAGAAAGTACTCTTTATACATCACCAATTACAATTACTGATGATGTAACAGTAAAGGCGATTGCAATATCTGAGGGTTGGCAAGACAGTGATGTTATAAAAAAATCATATAAG
>JAZNPJ010000096.1:0-1660 GCA_045589635.1 Clostridia bacterium | reverse complement strand
CAAGAACTCTGCACTGTTTACTTTTCAATGTACATACTGTCCTTAACGACAGCTTTAATATTGTACCACAACTATTTCTAATTGTCAATACCTTTTTTTAAAGTTTTTTAAATATTTTTTAAAAAATATTTCATTTACTTTTCATAGCTTGTCGAAAAACACAACTTCGTTAGTTTAACACATCTTTCTCCCTTTGTCAAGAGGTTTTTTTGATTTTTTAACTTCTACCTATTATATATGCTACATTTCTTTTCTTTTTATGCATTTTACTCAAAAAACACATTAAAAGAAAACTTATTCCCTTTTTATTTGTATTATTTTTATGTATAAATTTACTGAGAAATACAAAAGTTAATTGTGAGGTAATTAAATATGATAAAAAATGGTTTTACGTATATTGCTGCACTGATATTTATCTGCGCAGTCTTAGTTAATCTTCCAAAAGTCTTTAAAGGTGCTATATCACAAAAAATATTTAAATTCGCCCCACCCGTGGTTTTAATCTATTTGGGACTTATGGCATTATGCACTTTAAGGCTTTGGGATTTAGAATCGACATCACAAGTATATGGAGCAATAAAGAACCCCATTCTATATGCAATGCTCTTTATAATGCTTTTAAGGTGTGATTTAAGAAAAATTATAAAACTCGGCCCAAAAATGCTTATAGGTTTTTTTAGCGCAACACTTTCAATTTCTTTGGGATTTATAGTGTCATATGCGATTTTGCATAACTTGCTCGGAGAAGGCTCGTGGAAGGCACTCGGTGCATTATGCGGAAGCTGGATGGGAGGCAGCGGTAATATGCTTGCTATACAGGCTTCTCTTGACGTTAGCGAGTCTTTAATGGCATATACTCTTGTGGTAGATACTATATGCGCTACAATATATGTAATATTTTTACTTTGGGTAATAGGTTTTTCAAAAAAATTCAACAGCTGGATAAAAGCAGACACTGCCATAATAGACTCGGTCGGCAGAACATTAAAAAATGAGGCGAAATTATCAAATAAACAAATGACCTGGCAGGGAATCATACTGCTTTTAGGCTCGGCATTTCTTGTTTCAGCCATCGCTCAGCATTTTGGCGAAATAATAAATTCTGTTGCTCCTATCTTTGATAAATCTACATGGACAGTCCTTATAGTTACAGTCATAGGCATTATACTTGCTATGACACGATTTGGTGCAATAAAGGGCACAGAGGAGCTTTCAAATGTACTTTTATATATTGTTATAGCACTCATAGCATCCCGCGCCGATTTAGGCAGTGTGGGTAATGCTCCCGTATGGCTTTTGGGTGGATTTATTATTCTTTTTGTACACGTAATAATTATGGTTGTTCTTGCGAAGATTTTTAAAATAGATATATTTACGTGTGCAGTAGCATCGCTCGCAAATATAGGCGGCACCGCAACAGCGCCAATACTTGCAGGCACATACAACAGTGCACTTGTCCCTGTAGGTGTTATTATGGCACTTTTGGGGTATATTATAGGAACACTCGGCGGACTTGGCGTTGCACAGATTATGAGTTTTTGGGGATAACAGATACACACCTTTTGCTTGTGAGTAGGAGGTGTGTTTTTTGTATCCTTTTGTTGGATGCTCCCCGATATTGCTTGCCCTTGCGGCTACGCTTTTCTGTTGGTTTATGACC
>JAZNPJ010000095.1:0-2991 GCA_045589635.1 Clostridia bacterium | reverse complement strand
CAGCAGAGCCTGCAAATTCACCCGAGAGAAGACAAGTGGTTCAAAATATAGTAGACTTAACAAGAGCAGAGCTTGAATTTATGGCAGCGCTTCCATCAACAGTTGTACAAACAGGCGTACACAGCCTACTCACAACCTACGAAATTTCGGCAAATATCGACTTAACAGTTTATAATACGTTAGGGGATGATGGTAAAAAAGCAGTTTGCGGTAACTTTGTAGGAGAAACCTATACAAATATGACAACATTCCGTACAGACTTTGGATTAGCTGTAACTGCCGCACAACAAGGCGGTGGCACTCAGCAGGGCGTTCAACAAGGTGGCACACCGTCGGATAATGCCGACTCATCACCAATGGGTGGAATCCCGTCATCGCCATCGGGCGGCGTAAATAACTCAGGCAGTGCACTTCTTGCAAAATACAAAGATGTTGCACAGGCAGAATGGGCAGTAGAGGCAATTTCGTACGTTGTAGAAAAGGGTATTATGCAGGGAACGTCTCAGAACACGTTCGAGCCAAACGTTCCTGTAACAAGAGAACAAGTGGCAAAAATAATCTCAATAGCTTTTAATAGCTATAGCTCTAAGGCGACTTCACATTTTAGTGATGTTCCGGCAGGACACTGGGCAGCATCATATATCGGCTCGGCATATGAAAGCGGTCTCCTGAACGGTAAGAGCACAAGCGGCTTTGGCTTAGGAGAAAATATGACAAGAGAAGACCTTTGTACAGTAATGTACAGAGCCGCTACAAAGATGGGCTACAACTTCGTAACAGAAAAATCAGACTTTGTAGATATCGAAAGTGTAAATTCATATGCACAGGAAGCTGTAAGAAAATTAGCGGGTGCTAAAATAATCTCAGGTATGGGTGATGGCGTGCTTGCACCAAAGGGAACAGCAACAAGAGCACAAACAGCGCAAATGTTAATGAAATTAGCAACACTTATTAAATAAATAGAAACTCATCACACAGTATTTGAGAAAGAAAGGGAAATTCAGTATGAAAAGAATATTAGCATTAATATTAACAATAGCAAGTATGGCAAGTCTGTTTGTTGCACCTGTTTATGCTGAAGAAGCACCAACACTTACACAAGACCAGACAACACTTTTAGGCTACATAGGTGTATACGACGAAAACGCAGATTTAACCGAAACAGTAACAAAAGCAGAATTTGCAGGAATGCTTGCAAAAGTTGCGTTCGGACTAAATGAAGATGTCGAAATGTACGCAACAGGTACAAAAGCAGCAGATGTAAAATCAGACCATTTATATTATACCGAAATATGTGCATTACTTAGCAGTGGTTATGTTTCAACAAACAAATTCGGTAGCTTTTTGCCCGATACAAAACTAAACATAAATACTGCATACGAATTCATCTTAAGAACAATGGGTTATGCACAAACAGATACATTTAAAGATGGCAAATATGCGCGTCTTGCTGCACAAAAGGACTTATCAGATGGTCTTGTGGGTGCAGACGGAGAAGTTACAAGACAAAATGCATACATCCTAATTTATAATATGCTTTTTACAGATATTGCAGATATGATGAGTCTTGTATATGACCATATTTCATCAGATAAAGAACTTTTATATATGGAAAACAAGCTCGATTTATTCCAGGCAAAAGGTATTGTAACAGATGATGGCATAACCTCAATGTATGGCGAGAGCAAAATAGAAGAGGGTTATATATCAATCGAAAATGATGATGCAATGCTTAACTCTACAGGTATTGGCAACCTGATTGGTAAAAACGTTGTTGCCTACTTTACACCGTCAGATATTGAGGACACATACGAAGTAGTATGTCTGTATGAACGTGCCGACAAGACTGCGGTTCACGTTTTAAAATCTGAAAACATAATAGCACCTTACCAGAACAGAACATACTCGTACTACGATGACGAATTCTCATCAAAGGTAAGAAAGCTTAAGGTAGATTCAAATGCAACAGTTATCTACAACGAAAAAGCACTAAGACTTGGTGTAGATACATTTGAGGCATCGGACTTTATTCCTCAGGACGGTATTGTACGTTTGTACGATAACAATGGCGACGCTGTAATGGACGTTGTAAGAATAGAAGATTACGAAATTGCTATTGCAACAGTTGTTGACAAAACAGCTAACAGAATTGACCTTTGCTTCAGAGATACAGGTAAGATAGTTGATTTAACTGAAGTAACCTACAGAATATACGATGCAGAAGGCGAAGAACTAGAATACGAACAAATTAAAGAGGGTAATATAGTATCAATTCTTGAAAGTTTTGACAAGAAAAGTGTAAAAATGCTTGTTAGTGATGAGTCAGACACTTCAACCATAAAATCAATAGTATCCGCATCAGGTTCAGCAAGAGGCTATGCAACAACAGAAGATGGCGGAAAATATTATAATTCAGACTACTTAAACACATACTTCGGTCCGCTTAATCCGGGCACAAGCTACAAATTCTACTTCGACGTATTTGGTAGTATTGCATATGTAGAAAAGCTTAGCGGTGCAAATGATTATCTTGCAGGATATCTTGTGTGGACACAAGCTCTTCCCGAAATGGCAGGCGAAGTATACGTTAAGATATTCAACGACGGTGGCGCAGCAGAAACACTTGGGGTTGCCGACAAAGTAACCGTTCTTGGCGAAGATGATTCAAGAAATATGTATTCACCGTCAGAGCTTGTTTCTAATGTTACATATCAGGGTATTATGAGATACAAGGTAAATAAAGCAGGTAAAATAAAGGAAATAGAACTTCCTTTATACTACGGTAAAAAACCAAATGTAACAGACAGACTTTATTGTGTACTTGACACAATGACATTGGCACCGGACCCCGCAATACCAAATGACCAGAGAAAATATGCCGATGTTGCAAAGTATCCAATGGTATTCAGCGGTAATAATATCAATGTTGGCGGAGTTGCTTCCACAACCAGTAACACAAAGGTATTTGTTGTTCCTAGTGATAAAACAGCA
>JAZNPJ010000094.1:0-14520 GCA_045589635.1 Clostridia bacterium | reverse complement strand
CCCCCACCCCCTTGTGATTAAGGTTGACGGGCAACAGCCCCGACAAGCCTACTTCTGGGTTATCAGAAGCGACGGTCGGCTATGAGCCACACTTTGAGGAATTAAGCCCTTAGTGTACCGAGTTAGTGAAAATCGGGACAGTATTATGCCTATCGTACTAAACTCGGCTTGAGGAATATGAGGTTATATGCAAAAGCACCTGAGCCGATTGCTTATCGGCTAATGTTTCCGCCCAAGGGCGACTATACTCCAAGGAGTTGAAACATTGGCAATCGTTGAGTAATCGGTAATCGTGTAAGTAGCACGAAACAAAACAGAATTTTTCGGTGTCATTGGTATCAACCAAAGTGTAACCGAGTGGAGTTACCACAATACATATTTGAATTGACACAAACGGTTTACCGATGAACACATAAACGCATAAATCAAGCACCCTTGCAATAGTAAGGGTGTTTTCTTATGGGTTTATGCCCGTAAATTCAAAAACAGACGAAAGGAAGTATCCGAAATGTCAGAAAAGAAAACCAAGGTAGAATTGAGAGCAGAAGCCGAGGCTCTCGTCAAAGATTACAATGAGGCTATCCAGAGCGGCGATTTTAACAAATCTGCCGAAATCAACACAAAGCTTGAACAGGTTGTCAATGAGCACACCTCTATCGCTCGTGAAGAATGCTTTGCAGAACTCAAAGCCACCGAAGACCCTATGATGGCGGCTATCAAGCGTCTTACATTCCCGACTATCCGTTGCAAGGACACCAAGGTCGGCGATGAGAAAATCCCTGTAAGGGAAATCGAAGATGTTGATAAGGCTATTGACCTGCTCAAACTCCATAAGGCGGTAAACGGCGGTATCGGCAAGGATAAGAACTGGTATCTGATGATTGAAAAGTTCAATATGCTTATGACCGCACAGAAGGCAATTGACCTCGGTCTTGATGCCAAGGCAATAAATGACAGTTACGCTATGAGTGAAATTGCCAAGGCAATTGACCTCGGCAAAACCCCCACGAGCAAAACCAACCTGCTCAAAACCTTGCAGGCTATCGTCACGGCTATGATTGGCGAGGAATATAAGGCTGTATCTCACGATGTCAATTTTCTCCTGTCCGTCTATTCCCGCAAAAATCGCAAGGCTCTCACGGTTTCTTGTGCAAATCACAAGTATATGAGGCAGTACCTTATGGAAATCTGCCACCGTATCGTTGAGGGCAAAAAGTATGAGGTTGAGTACAAAAAGGTTAAGTAATCGCCTCATTCGCTATGGTTTGGTTTTTAATCGCAGGGTTTTCGCAATCCTGCGATTTTTAACCGAGCAATCACATCAAGGAGTATTGAATATGTGGGTATATTAAAGTATGTTGAAAATCCTCCCGAAAATCTCGATGAAGTGCCTTATGGCGTGGCTTTCAGAATTAACGGGGATTTCTTTGTGAATATACCCGATGAGTTAATTGAAGCCAAATAATAACGGCTCAATATTGAGTTCTTATAAACGAGGTGTAATATGAAAATCTTTTCTTCGCTTTCCGATATGGGCAGGGCTTTCGGTGTCCGTGTTAAGAAGCCTGACGCCAAGGTTAAAAAGTGCCGTCGTTGTGGTGGTATTTTAAAGCCTATTGAGGGCACTAATGTCCTCGTATGCACAGGGAATTTGCCTGATGGCAAGGAGTGCAATAACAGGGTTTTATCGGGCATAAAGAGCGAGTCAATATATGACCCTCCCAAACCCAAGGCAAAGCCCAAGAACACCGAAGCGGCTAATTCATAAATCTATAAATCAAGCACCCTCGCAACTTTGAGTTCTGAGGGTGTTTTCTTATGGGTTTATGCCCGTAAATGTTAATCAAAGGGGAATTTGGTATGAAAGAGTTCATCGTCACAGGTTTTTCAGTTCACGGCATTTGGTCGTCAGTTAAGGTCAAGACCATCGCAGAATTTGTAGAATGCCGAGCAAAAGAAAAGGGATTGGCGGTAATTACCAGCATCTCCGAAGTTTAATTATTTAACCAGAAAGGGTTTTGGTATGAGCTACGAAGTTTTTCAACGCAAGGTAAATGCTCTTATCGACAGAGCAAACAGTAAGGCAACTGAGATTATATCGGTTGTTTTTACAACGGACAGCGGTAAACATATCGCGAATTGTTCCGATGGTACGATAATTATAGGCAATGAATCTGGTAATCGAGTTACCGTCAGATGGGGTTCTGGTCATCAGAGCCTTGCCACGATATGAGGTGAACGATATGAGTTATGAAATGTTTTTTGACCTGCTTATTTGGGGCGGGATTTTCGGTGTTTTCTATATCTTGGCTGTCATCGTGGCGGGACTTTTATATATAGCATATATGTTTATCCCCCGCTTTCAGGTATGGTGCGATAGTTTTGTTGAGGGTTTGCCCGAGTGGGAAGAGGTGGAATAATGGCACGAGCAGTAACTTTAAGTGCGGATAAATCACCTCCATATCCTCACAATGTGACTTTTATCTCGGAAAAAGGCGAAAAACTCACAAGGAGTTTTGAGTTTAAGTCCGACGCTTATCGCTTTGTTTGTAAGCTAAGGTATAGCAAACGATGCAGGTTAGTATCATATCCGTTATTTAATTGAAAGGGGTTAAGCATTATGCAGACAGTTATTTCGATAATCGCTTTGATTTTATATTTTGCTTTTAATCTTATCACCGCACGAATGTGGAGTGCTAAAGATATGAAGCGTGATTTCATTGATGGTCAATGTTTTGTAGGCAAGGTTTTCGCAAACATATTCTATGCCCCCGCGTGGATTCTTAAGGGTGTAAGATATGTTGTTGTAACACTTATAAAGTAAGGAGTATGGATATGAAAAAAAGCGAAAGATTTCAGAAGTTTTTGGACTTTCTCTCATCGTACTGTATGATACCCCTCATAACTCTATTGGTTATGATTGTCATCTCGATTGGGGTATTACTGCATTTTAAAGATGACATTTTTATTCCCAGCCGAATTTGGGTCTTTTATGTTACCCAAGCAACAACGGTAATCACGGCAATATGGATGGCAGTTTACTTTGTTTGCGATAAAATTGACGATTATCTTTACTACAGAAAGAAGGACTATAAAAGATGAAAAAGACATTCCAGAAAGACCTTATTGCACAGGTAAGTCACAGAACGGGGATTTCCCGCTCTGCTGTTGAAGAAATAATTTCCGCTACTTTTGACGTGATAACAGAAAATTTGAAATCGGGTTACGAAACCCAGATTACAGGGTTTGGTAAATTCTATCTTGAACACAGAAATGCCCGCACCGGCAGAAACCCCCATACGGGAGAGGCTGTCCCTATTCCCGCCCGTCTCATTCCCTCTTTTGAGGCTGGAAAGTTACTCAAAGAAAAAACATCGAGAGAGGTAAAGTAATGAGTAAAGAAGCGTTCGGAATTATAATAAGCACCTTGGCGATTTGCTGTTGCATAGGCTCGGGATGTTTAAACCGAAAGCCGGGGAATATTATTTACGTGAGCATTCTTGGCTTCTTAAATCTGGTGTTCATTATTGTTGACATAGCAAATCTCTAAGGAGCGTTCTGTAATGGGTATTAAAATAAAAGCGAAAGTTGTTCCGACGATAAGCTTTCAAATAATTGTTAAAACATTAGGTGATAATCATTATGCTCAAACAAAAAGATTAAAACCTCTAAAAATAAAGGCAAGTACCACCATAGAAAATATATTAAAAACCCTTGATATAGATTATCATGCGGCATATACGTATTTGAACGGTGCGGTGCTTCATCAGAGCGACCTTCGTAAATCACTTTCCGATTTAACTTACATAGACTCAAATATTAAATATATTCTCACCGTTGTAAAAGATATTTCAGAGGATTGTTGCGGGAAGTGCAAAGAGACAGCACTCAACAAAGCAAATCAAACTGATATTCTAACGGATGCGGCATTCAGACAGTATATTTACCTAATGAAGGCTGATAAAGATAACAGCAGGGGTTTTGTCTATCTTTCAAATAATTATGAAAAATTCACCAAAAAACAACTTGCTATAATAATTAGGGCGTTTGATATTGCAATACATCCTCAATTTTCTGCCAACAGAGATAAGGTTATAAAGGATGTTTCTGTAGAAAGGTTTTTTCAATTCATTGCGGAATGCATTGAGTCCCAAGTCTCAAACGGATGGCCAGAAAAATAAATTATAGCTTTCTTAAAATAAAAAGGAGCGTTCTGTAACTGGAGGTAATAATATGGACAAAATAAACAGGGCGATTTTTTCCGCAGGATTTTCTGCAATATGTATTATTCTTTTAGTTTCATTGCTAACCACCGTAGTTGGTTGTGCAAAAATCATTAATACCGAGACCGAAGTGGTAAGTGCTACCATCATTGATGTAGACCGCGACTCCGCGTTACACACAGGCACGATACACCGTAGTGCGGACTACGATATACTTTTAAAGCACAAGGATAATGAAATATGGGTCGATATATCCGCCGATGAATACTACAAGTATAAAGACTTGGTCGGCACTGATATATCAGTAAATCTTATCACTAACTATTACGATGATAATACCATAGAACAACGTTTTGAGCTGATACATAAAGAATAACCGCATGAGAAATTTTATATGGAGGTTTTGAGTGTGACAGTAAAAGAGTTAATCAAAAAGTTGGAAGCAATGCCACAAAATTTAAAGGTTGCTATCTACTGTGGAGAGGGCGAATGCGACAGTATAGCAACAGAGGTCGAAGTTGCCCATCCAAATGATGAGTATCCGTACCAAGCAGAAGAATATTATTGCGGAGGAGATAGCATCCCTGCCTATGAAGGATTGACAGAATGGGTTGTTATTAAAGGATAAAATCTATTTTCATGAGGTGTCTAAATGAAATATCTCAAATGGACAGAAAGAGTTCTCCAGATTATATGTTGTACCTTACTAATGTTCTGCTTTACTTTTCGACTTAAAGAACTATACATTGCAGGAATTGTTATGGTTGTAACAACAACAATCGTAACAACGATACACAATCATCATACAGTCAAAACTGTAAACAAGGTCTCAGTAGAACCGCCTATTCCTCGTTTGTTAGACCGCAAAGACTTCACTTCATCCGACGCATGGGTAAGATACAAACATGAGCACTCTTGGTGTGAAACTTTTTGCCAAGGTGCTCAGGCTGAAAACAACTTATTAAAAAAACATAATTGTCATATTGAGAGTCAGTACCGATGGTTCGAAACGCTATTTTTGTGTGTAGCTCTTGCGATTGCGGCATTTAACACTTGATAGAAAGGAATAAAAAATTATGGTTTTAACCTTGCTTGCAATATTTGTCATCATGGTCGTTGCCGGACTCATGGTTTATAAAGCCAATGACAGCTCAGAGGTCGGGCCCGTTATGGTTATTATAGGCGCAATAGGTGGAATCATCTCGTTTATTGTAACCCTTTGTCTCGTAGGCTCATGCGTTAATTTAAAAACGGTTGACCTTAAAATTGAAATGTATACCGCTGAAAACAAGGCTATTGAACAGCAGATTGATGTTGCAGTTCAAAAGTATATGGGCTATGAAAAAGAAGTGATGACCGAAGCATCTCCAGAAAGCTCAATTACTCTTGTTGCTGCATTTCCCGAGTTGGCGTCGGATGAACTTGTACAAAAGCAAATAGATGTTTATCTCCACAACAACACAAAAATCAAAGAGCTTAAAGAAAACAAAATTAACGGAGTAGCAAAACAGTGGTGGCTTTACTTCGGTGGAAATCTTAATAAGCAGCTTTCATCTTCGTCAAGCCCTCCTGAGGCAACAACTACATCAATAGAATAAAGGAGAAGAATTCCTATGGGCATAAATTCAAACTCCAGCGTCATTGTCGAAGCAAAAGACGTCTGGGCATATTTTAACAGCCACAAAAAAGAGCTTACGCAGATAATGCATCAAATCGCTCGTAATGAAGACTGCGAAGTCGATATCTATCTAACCGAAAAAAGCGGAACTCCAAATATCGTAGCTACTCACGCAGACTTAGAGCTCTATTCGGAACGATGTCTTAACCCCGAAGACTGCAGGAGAACTGTGGAAAGAATTTACAATGAATATCTTGATGATACCGTCATCAATAAAGTAATGCAGTTCTATGTCGGCGACGATGACGACGAAGAAGAAGAGCTTTCTAAACTGGAAATCGAAGATATGATTTCTGAGCGAGAAACCGAACTGGATGCCGCTATCGTTGACTTTTTAACCGTCGTCCTTGAGGGATACATCGACGAATCGACTGCCGACTTTGATGACATCTGCGACGACCTCAAAGAACATTTTCTTGAATATATCGCAAGAAAACACGACTTACCAATTCGTCGTCCTATGTATCTTGAATATGAGGATGGTTCCGAAGAACTTGAGGAATATCCGTATGAAAACATGGAGTTTGATGACGAAGATAATCCTATATATAAAAAATAAACGATTGAGCTCGTTGTGGTTCAGTCGTTTTTCTATATATATATTGTCCTTTCATTTACGACCTGCCGAACCCTCCTTCGGCAGGTTAAGCCCTCATGGCTCAGCCTCCACGTGGCGAGGGTGGATAACCAACCGATGAGTACATTGAATTAAAGGAGTCATACACAATGGCAAAAATTTCAGTAGCAGGTAACGCAGTAGTCGTTACATCATCACTCAAGCTCGAGGACATCAAGAAGGTCGCAAAGTATCGCCCTTCAGCTCTTACCCTTATGGGCGGAGAAGATGGTAAGGAACCCATCTATGCTATCGAAGCAGTAAACGGCGAAGGCAGCATCAACAGAAACGGTGCGTCATTCGGTGCAGAGACAAGAACACATAAGCTTGCGACTCTCACAATGATTGCTCCCAGAGTTGACGACGAAATCACAGAGTATATTGCTGATTATTTCGGCGATTCACTCGATTACCTCGCAGCGCTTGAAGCAAGCATCCCCGAGGTTCTTGCAGAAATCGACGAGAGCAGACAGAGAGTTATCGACTCAATCTCCGTCGTAGAGGAATAATCCTCGTGGGGCGGGTTTTCCGCCCCTAAAAATTATTAAACTAACCCATTTACCAACAAAACAAAAATTTTCGATTACGAAAGGAAATGAAAGTTATGATTAAAGTTACAGTAGGTAATAACCTTAAGCGTACCACCGTTATGAAGAACGAAAACACAACCCTCCGTGCAATCCTTGAAGAGGCAGAAATCGATTATACCAAGGGCACAATGCACCTCGACGGCGCACCCCTCGGCCCTGGCGACCTCGACAAGACACTTGCTCAGCACGGCATTACCGAAAAGTGCTTCCTTCTTAACGTTGTTAAGGCAGATAACGCCTAAGCAATAAATACATACCCCGCCGTACGACTTCCCACGGCGGGGCTTCTTATGAGGTATTTATGAAAAATAAGTTCTGCATTGAAAACTATTCTGGTAGCTTTGTTATGCATTGCCCTAACGAGGAAGCTGCTAAAATTTTTACCAAACACCTGCACAGTATAAACAAAGTATGGTGTAACGGAGAAAGCTACGAAGACAATACGTGTTATAGAAACTACACCTATGAAACTTGTTATAATTTTAACAGCGGTGCGTTCGGTAATATATCTACATACATAGATACAGGATATACGATTCTGGAATTTGATGATTTTTACTGGGATGAATATAATGATAATTTCGAAATTCCAGAAGAAGAAATCGCAATAATAGATACCTTTCTTAATACCTTCAAAAGCAGTTAAATGCTGGTGTGGTGAAACTGGCAGACGCACCAGATTCAAAATCTGGCGATAGAAATATCATATGGGTTCAAATCCCATCACCAGCACCATACGGGACATTAGCTCAGTTGGTTAGAGCAACCGGCTCATAACCGGTCGGTCTTAGGTTCGAGTCCTAAATGTCCCACCATACATGCCGATGTGATGGAACTGGCAGACAGTAACGGTCTTAAAAACCGTTGGTGGAAACACCGTACGGGTTCGACTCCCGTCATCGGCACCATAAATAAATAATACAGAGGTGTATACCGTATGTTTAGAAATCCAATATCGCACACTCCGTTCACGACAGATATAGCGAGGGAGTGTTTTCCAAACATCAGAGGCGAAGACTGGTGTGGTGATACAACATTCTTGGCAACCCTTAGAGCTCTCCTTGCTCCAAGAATTAAAGATGAAACGGTTTATTTAAGGTTTAAAAACACATCTTATGACGCTGAAACAATAAGGAGTCATCCCGTAAAAAATTGTGTCGGGGTCGCAAACGCATCATCTATTGATATCGGCGAAATTGTAATCCATAATTTCAACAATTCAGAACAGAGAAACAATAAGGCTTGGCTGGATTTGATGAAAAACTCATTCGAAAAACAAAACGATGGCTGGCATAGACTGGAAAAGGTTACTGACTTTTTTCACAAAACCTTCTATACACTTTGTTTTATTCAGCCTGAAGGGAAAAAGGTTATCATATTTGTTGACGACCTTGACATAAGAAAGCTGCATTATCTGCAGTGCTCAATATTTGCCTTCCTGCCTTGGTATTTCAACCCAGAAGAAGGCGTATCGGATATAGAGATGGCTCTTATCTCATCTCTGCGTGAGAAAAACTCGTCGAATTACGAAAGTTGCCTTGCAAAAATCGCTGAGCAATACGACTTCCGCTCTATTGATATTCGACAAAAACTCACAGGCTTTGAATCCCGATACGAAAAAGCAGAAATAGACAAAGTTAAATCATACATCGCAGACGTTGTCTACAAAATGAACGATTTCAATTCACGAATCGGACTTTTATTGAAAGAGAAAAACGAGCATGAAATAAGACTGCTTGGTCTGCAGACAAAAATCGCCGAAGACTCAGGAGATTCGGAAATTATGGAATATTTCCTTGTCAACAAGAGCCTCTCTCTGCTGAAAGTCAACGGTTCGAGCTTAACCTTCGCTGTAAAATCATATCTCCAATATTTTGATGAAGATATGGCTGACACAATGATTCGAAAATCAAATTCTTACATTTACAAGCCCGACAGCGAAAATTGTTCCAGATATATTCCTGCCGAAGATATCAAGCTCTTAATGACTGCGATATTTATAGAACAGAAACTGCGTGTCAGATTTTGTGCTACATATAATTTCGATATAAACGGTAATGTGTCGGCTGTAAGCCGTGCCAATTATAGCAGTCCTGAGTTTGCCGACTATATGCCCAACCCGCATATTGACAAATATTCATGTATGGGTAATTACAAACGGGTTATAAACGAGCTGCTTGCAAAAAATGATTATATCAGTGCAATCGAGCAGTGCGCAGCCTCTTGTAAGAGTCTAAACTTCAGCGACACCGTTGTTATGGCTGAATTTATGAGAGAAATATATGGTTGCAGCGGCAGAGATGGATATAAGAACAATCGCTGCATCGAACTTCCTAATGGCGAAGTCGTAAGACCTATCGAAGCAATAGAATGGCTTCGCTCTTGTGAGGCTGGCGAATCAACTGAAAATCAGGAGGCAACAAATGAGTAAAATTATTAAAATAACTCCCGAGCTCCTTGCTGAGGCTCGTGCAGAATTTGAGGAAGCCCTCAAGGCTGGAAAATTTGCTGATGGAAAAATAAATTTCACAAAAACTATCGGAACCGTTGCTCGAAAGGCAACGGTTTTCTTTTCGGAGATTGCATGGCTTAAGATGTGGACTCTTATCAGCGAGTTTGACAAAGAGGTTGCGTGGCATGGTGTCGCTATGAGAGGCGAAGACTTTACAAAGGACGAATATTTCATCAAAGACATTCTTGTTTATCCGCAGGAAGTTACAGGAGCCACAGTCAACACCGACCAGGTAAAATATCAGACATGGCTTATGAACCATGACGATGAAGTTTTTAACAACATTCGAATGCAGGGACACTCCCATGTAAATATGGGTGTCACCCCGTCAACTGTGGATACAACCCATCAAGAGCAGATTCTCGACCAGCTCGAAGGAGATATGTTCTATATCTTTATGATATGGAACAAACGTAAAGACAAGACAATTAAAATATATGACCTTGCAAAAAACGTTTTGTTCGAAACTGCCGATGTTACGGTTGAAATTATGAATGACGGCACGGGTATAGAGTCATGGTTAAAGCAGGCAAAAGAAATGGTTGTTTCCAAGACTTACACATATCCTGGTAGCGGCTACAACGGCGGCTACAACGGCGGATATAACGGCGGCTATGGATATGGCAACGGATATAATGCTCATTCCCCTGCTTCGACACCTACTCACTCACCTGCGAACAGCACCTCATCAGCCAATAATGCCCTTACTGTTGTGGACAACGGCAAGAAATCATCAAATAAAAAAAAGGGTAAACGAAAAGGTAAGAAAAAAGGTTTTAACTCTCCTGTTAATGCTTGCAATACAAAACCCCACGAGCAACTGAAGTTCCCTCTCGACTATGACGACGATATTTGGCCCGCAACATAAGTATAAAGGACGGTAGTATATGACCCGCAGAGAATTTATAGAGAATGTAAATACATGGGACGCTCTCATGGATTTCGCAGGAGAAAATGAATGCTACGATGAAGTCTCGGATGTTCTTGATGCAGAAGCATTAGATAACTATATCAACCGAGAACTTTCAGACTATATCAGAGAATACACTTGGAGAGATGTGTACAGAACTCTTGACGACGTCCCCGCTCACCTAAGACCCGGCGAGTATGTCAAAGAAACTTCTTGGCTCGAATTTGAAGAAGTAACCGACGAAGATTTCGATGAAGTAAAAAATGCCATCCTCAATGCTATGGAAGGTTATTGGGATGAGGATGAGGATGATGAATATGACTATGACGAAGATTCTTCCGAAGATGATGACGAGTTCGTCGCCGACGAGCCGTTCTCCATTACAGAATTATTTTCTGCCTGTAATAGCGGATTAAAAATGATAAACATAAAAACAGTCGCTGCGATTACAGACGAAAACGAGGCGTTTAACCGTCTTATCTCTGTTTCGAAATAATTAAGCCTGACAAGGCGTCTATAAAAGGAGTTAAACATATGATGGATTTAAGCAAATCATACGACTTTTTCCAGCCCGAAAAAGATAATGCCAAGATACATATCGTTGGGTGTGGTTCAGTCGGCTCCACAATCGCAGAAAACCTTGCTCGATGTGGTGTAAAAAATATGGTTCTTTATGACTTTGACACCGTTGAAGCTCATAATATCGTAAATCAGATGTTCCGCCAGCAGGATGTTGGTAGACCGAAAGTAGAAGCACTTAAAGATATTCTGACAGATATTAACCCAGAGCTTTCCGACACGGTCGAACTCAAGCCCGATGGATGGAAAGGTAAACTTATGTCTGGATATATTTTCCTTTGTGTTGACAGCATTGAACTTCGCAGGGAAATTGTTGAAAAGCATATGGACAGCCCGTATGTAAAAGCCATGTTTGATTTCAGAACATTACTCGAGAGTGCACAGCATTACGCTGCCGATTGGTCTCAGTACAAAATGAAACAGGACTTACTTAAGTCCATGCAGTTTTCACATGAAGAAGCAGCAGAAGAAACGCCCGTTTCTGCTTGCGGCATAACTCTCGGTGTCGCAACCACCGTACGTCTCGTTTGTGCGTTGGGTGTAAACAATTATATAAACTTTGTTAAGGGCAAAGGCATAAGAAAACTCGTCATTATTGACGGATTTGCTCCCTTGTTAGACGCATTTTAAACTAAATATCAAACTGCAATGTTATGCATCCGTATCTGGGTGGCTTCTCGCTGTTAGCGGAAGTGACATTTCGGGAAGAAAAAGAACAGAAGAATTAACACCCTCTTCGCAGCTAAATGCGCACATTTTTAACTTAATAAAGTCGTTATGCTTCCGAGTCGTTGCCCCACAACACCTCATCCTCCATCAATCCTCACATTAAGCTCAAGAAGAAAGGTTCCTTGTTCGCCTTCTACTAATTCCTCAATAAAAGTTGATTGCAGTGCAAAATCGAAAGGTTGGTATCAGATGACTTATATAACAGTCAAACAGTCTCCTATGTACAGACAGATGTCTTTGGAAGAGCTTCTGTTTGGAGTAAACAACAAATCAATAATTATCAACACCAGCGAAACAAACACCCGTACGTACGAGGTTGAACGCGTTAATCAGAAATTTTTCAAAAACATTAATGTTGCAAAGTTGATTAACATCTTGTCAGCATATAACACAATGCAGAATGAGTTAAGAACGGCAGACCGTAATTCTTTGCATTATACCTTTTACATCGAGAAAAAGGGTAAGGGAATGCCTAATGTTTTCAAAAAGATTTTCGAAACCCAAAAAGGATATGTACAAAATTCCAGTTTGATATGTAAAGGTATCGCCGAAAGACTAAGACCTGCGCTCTCAAATCACGGTCAGGATACACATGAAAAGGTTTTCGGCGAGGCAAAGACATCAATTATAGAGTTTCTTGCTTCAAACGGACTGGACACATCCAAAATAGACCTTGATGCTGTTATTTCCGATTCATACAGAAAGATTGACGCTCCAAATGACACTCTTAAAGTGGCTCTGTTAACATTAAAAGATATTTTTGAAAACGAATTTCACGCCCTCTACCATACCTCTGCTTTTGCATATGTCAGGCATCGTAGTACGGTTGATTCAATCAAAAGACATCAGGCCAACGAAAGCAAATGGTTCGGAAAATACGACGTCTCGAACTTCTTCGGCAGTACAACACTTGATTTTGTTGTAAAGATGTTTTCTATGGTATTTCCGTTCTCTGAAGTTGTCAAAGTTCCCGAAGGCAAGAAGGAACTGACAACAGCCTTGGAGTTAGCGTTTTTAAACGGCGGACTTCCGCAGGGTACACCCATCTCCCCTATCATTACAAACATTATGATGATTCCCGTCGACTATAAGCTTGCGAATACATTAAGAAACTTTAATAACCAGCAGTATGTTTACACAAGATATGCTGATGATTTTCTTATTTCGTCAAAGTTCAACTTCAACCCAAAAGAAGTTGAGACTCTTATCGTAAGCACTCTTAAAAGCTTCGGCGCTCCCTTTTCGCTCAAATCCGAAAAGACAAGATACGGCTCTTCCTCGGGTTCTAATTGGAATTTGGGCGTTATGCTAAACAAAGAAAACAAAATAACCGTAGGACACGAAAAGAAGCGAAGATTCCAGGCTATGCTGTCATCTTACGTTAGAGATAAACAAAACGGCGTGGAGTGGGAAAAGTCTGACATCCAAACCCTTGAAGGGTATAGAAACTACTACAAGATGATTGAAGGTGATACAATTGATAAGATTGTTGAGCATGTCGGTCACAAACTTGGAGTAGATATTGTTGATTTAATAAAAAATGACTTAAGTATTTAAGTTGTTCTGTAATGCATTACTGTGTTTTACACGGTGCTTCTCACTGTTAGTGGAAGTAACATTTTGAGAAGAAAAAGAAGGTACAACTGTCAGCTGCGACCCTGGACGAACACGTCGCCTCAGCCACTGATTCCATCCATTATTAACAGGCACCTGTTGCAATGCAACAGTTCCAACAAACACCTCCAGATGGTACCTTCTTCAGATTCTCTCCTCCTTCTGAAGACGTTATATAAATAGATTACAGAACTTCTAAAAGCTATCCAATGAATTATGTCTTTTATGGCATACTTCTCGCTGTTAGCGGAAGTGACATTTCGGGAAACAAAACAAGAGCCAGGCACTCACCTGCAGGCGCTAGTTCCAAGGAGTCTTCAAGTCGGTAAAACGAAAACAATGTGTTACAACGCAACCATTCCACCCCGATATAAACTAATTAATCAGGGTTCCTCCGGATGGTTTCCCGGTATCCTCTCATCTAATTATCCAAATTGATTGGTTAGCTCGTTTGTTTATAAAAATCTTATATGAGGTTTGAACTCCAATGAATAAAACGCCCTTATTAAATGATGAACCAAAACACAGAAAGAAATCAAAAGCTAAAGGTAGACCTCGGTCTAAACATAAACATGAATATAAAACCGTGCTTTTACACTCATTCGTTCCCCATTATTCCGATAAGAACAAAATGGTAGAGTGCCTTACCGCAACCAAGGTTTGCCATATCTGTGGAAGATTAAATGGCACAGACCCAGAACAATACGAAAAAGTTGAGATTACCCCTCCCAGCTCATACCTCAGCAGTTTTACCGAAAATCGCATTAAAAACCCAGAATCTCTCGAAGATTGGTATTGCGATTTTTTGGCACGGTTTGCTTACAAGTCTAAAGAAGAATTCTTGGCAGAGAAAGAAATAAGACAGGAGAATCTAAATGTGTAACGATTGCTGCATATGTTACTACGGCGACGGCGGATGTCTCGCTGGTATGAGAGATGATAATTTTGTTATGGCTGAAAAAGAACAGATTATATCTCGCCTTGATAACAACTTATTCTGTCACCATCCCGGTCGCAGAGAGAAAATGAAAATTACACTCATAAAAGAATATCTCTATGATTACGACAA
>JAZNPJ010000093.1:0-8006 GCA_045589635.1 Clostridia bacterium | reverse complement strand
CCCTACGTTTGATTACAAAAAGAGAGAGAGTTGTCTGTATAAATTCTGAGTATTGCCCGTAGGGTTCGGCGTCCTCGACGAACCGTTATCATTTGTTTGCGGCACATCCTGAAGGCTGTGCCCTACATTATTACACTTCACAATTTTTGCGGGAGGAGCAAGCCCCTCCCCTACGATGTACAGAAAATGTTTTGACAAAAAAGGACTGTCGGTATAAATTTGATATTGCTTGTAGGGGACGGCGTCCTCGACGTCCCGCAATCCTGAGCAATAGAATTTATACAGATTGTCCTTTTTTATGTTATTATTCAAAGTATGTTACTTTATACCTGTCCGCAACGCATAGAGATATATCTTCACCTACTTTTACACCTGCTTGTGTTAAGTAATTGTATGTTTCGAGCTGTGCAATTTCGGGACGGTTATTGTTTTCGCTAAGGTGTCCAAGCATTATTTTTTGTGTCCCCGTCTTTACAAGCGCAAGCGCCGTCTGTGCTGCAAGCTCGTTTGAGAGATGCCCTACATTACTTAGAATTCTTTGCTTTAACGGGTATGGATACGGGCCGACCTTTAGCATTTCGATATCATGGTTTGATTCGAGCAAAACATAGTCGCTGCCCTTTATTTCGTTAAAAAGGTTGTTCGAAATGTATCCCATATCTGTTGCTGAGGTATATTTCTTTCCTTGTGAAAATATACTGTAGGCAACAGGCTCTGCACTGTCGTGAGGAATTTCAAAGGCACGGATACCAAGTGTTCCAATCTCAAAATCAGTATTGGGTTTTATAACCCTTCTGTTTTCTTCTTGTATGTCCCCGATATTTGCGCACTTATGTGTCCCCACTGTTGCATAAATCGGAATATTATATCTTCTTGATACTATCCCTGCACCGCGTATATGGTCGTTATGCTCGTGGGTAATAAGGAGCGCATCAATATCCTGTGCATTAACACCTATTGATAAAAGCGCTTTTTCGAGATTTTTTCCGCTCATGCCGCAATCTATAAGTATATTGGTTTTGCCATCAGTAAAAAACGAGCAGTTTCCTGATGAGCCGCTTATAAGCGAACAAAATTTAATATTATTCAAAATCGTCTACAACCTGTACTCTCTTTATATCTGCACCAAGGCTTATAAACTTTTCTTCGAAACGTTCATAGCCTCTGTCTATGTGGTATATATCCACTATCTCAGTTATTCCCTCTGCCATAAGACCTGCAATTATCATTGCAGCTCCCGCTCTTAAATCATTCGCCTTAACATGTGCGCCCACTAATGTGTCGACACCGTCTATCATGGCAAGCTTACCCTCAACGTGAATATCTGCACCCATGCGCATAAGCTCGTTTGTATACTTAAAGCGGTTGTCCCATACGCCCTCACGCGCAGACGACTCGCCCTTTACTGTTGTAAGATATGTTACAAGCTGTGGCTGCATATCGGTAGGGTATCCGGGATATGGTGTGGCAATAAAATCTACACCGCAAAGCTCGGCGCCATCTTCTACCCATACTCTTACAGTATCATCATGCTCCTCTACGCATACGCCCGATTCTATAAGCTTTGCGCTTATTACCTCTAAGTGCTTGGGAATAACATTTTTTAATAATACGTCGCCTCTTGTTGCGGCGGCTGCTACCATAAATGTGCCCGCCTCTATCTGGTCGGGGATTATAGTATGTCTGCCGCCATGCAGACTTTCTACTCCGCGTATTCTTATAGTGTTTGTTCCTGCACCGCGTATGTTTGCGCCCATTGCATTTAAGAAGTTTGCCAAATCAACAACGTGCGGCTCTCTTGCGGCATTTTCTATTGTAGTAGTACCTCTGGCAAGTGTAGCTGCCAAAATTGCATTTATTGTTGCACCGACTGTTATTACGTCAAAATATATGTTTGAGCCTTTAAGCTCGGGTGCCTCGCCCTTAATAACATTTCGTGATTCTATTTTTGCACCAAGCATTTTAAAGCTTTTTATATGCTGGTCGATAGGTCTTGTACCAAAATCACAACCGCCCGGCGGGTCTACCTCAAACTTATTAAAGCGGCCTAAAAGTGCGCCCATAAGATAGCTTGAGCCTCGCATTTTACGTGTAAGCTCACCGCTCGGTATCCATGAGTCGACATCTGTACAGTCTATATCAACGGTGGACTGGTCTATTTTTTCTATTTTTGCACCCATATTTTCTAATATTTTCAAATACAGGGAAACGTCTTTTATATCGGGCAGATTTTCGATACGGCAATTTGCCTTAACCAATAAACACGCAGGCAGAATTGCTACTGCTGCGTTTTTGGCTCCGCTTATTACCACTTCGCCCTTGAGCTTACTTCCTCCTTTAACAAGGAGCTTTTCCATGCGATACACCTCCCCTGACCGAAGCCTTTACGGTCATTTTATCTGCTCAATTCTTTTGAACACGTAACAAATATGTACAATTAAGAAAAAAACAGCTTGCGAAAAAATGCTTGCAAGCTGCTAAATAATTTCTTATGAAATCAAACTGCGCGTTGAACCTTTCCTGAACGAAGGCAGCGAGTACAAACATTAAGTGATTTTACTGAACCGTTAACAACTGCTCTTACCTTTCTTATGTTTGGCTTCCATGTTCTGTTTGATCTTCTGTGTGAGTGAGAAACCTTTATGCCGAAAGAAACGCCCTTTCCGCAAATTTCGCATTTAGCCATTCTAAATACACCTCCTTGTAATTCTGCAGACAATAATTTCTGCAATTCATAAAACAACACACATTATTGTAACATAATAATTTCAATTTTGCAATAGGTTTATTAAAATTTTTTTTATTTTTTGACTTTTTTTTAATTTTTCACAAAAAAATCCTTAATTTTGCAATAAATATATCAATTAGTAGCAAGTTTTTGCCCTGTTCTTATTGAAAAAAACAAAAAAATGTGCTATGATAACTGTGTATATATTTTTTGATAACAGAAAGGATTGCAAAAACAATGATACAAGATGTTTATACAATACCTCTTAAAAAGATAATAGATGATTTTGAAATGGAAGTTTTATATACTCCCGAGAATGCCGAGGAAATTCTTATATGCAGCTCAAACATAAACCGTCCGGGCTTACAGCTTGCGGGGTTTGTTGACAGCTTTGACTCTAACCGCTTACAGATTATGGGTAAGTCGGAATTCAACTTCCTTGAGGGCTTTAGTGTTGAGGACAGACGCGCGGCGCTTGGTAAATACTTTGATTTACAATTCCCCGCACTTGTTATAACTCGCGGTCTGCAGCTGTTTCCCGAAATGATGGAGTATGCCGAAAAGAACAACATTGCACTTTTAAGAACTGAAGACGTAACATCATCATTTATGAGTGCAATCATAAGCTATCTTAACGTGCAGATTGCGCCAAGACGTACCCGACACGGTGTTCTTGTAGAGGTATACGGTGAGGGTATTCTGATATTGGGCGAGAGCGGAGTTGGTAAGAGCGAGGCGGCAATAGAGCTTGTTAAAAGAGGCCACCGTCTTGTTGCTGATGACGCGGTTGAGATTAAAAAGGTTTCCAATAAAACACTTGTTGCCTCATCACCCGAAATTATAAGGCATTTTGTGGAGCTAAGAGGTATAGGTATAATAGATGTAAAGGAAATTTTCGGTATTGGTGCAGTAAAGGATACCGAGAACATCAATCTTATAATACACTTAGAGCCATGGGAAGAGGGCAAGCAATATGACCGTCTTGGTATGGTTGACGAGTTTACGAATATAATGGGTATAAATGTTCCATCTCTTACAATACCCGTAAAGCTTGGCAGAAACCTCGCAGTTATTATAGAGGTTGCGGCAATGAACAACCGCCAGAAGAGAATGGGTTATAATGCGGCAGTGGAGTTAAATAATCGTCTTATGCAGCAAATGGAAGAGCAAATGAAAGGATTATAATAATGTCAAAAATAAGAGAAATAGCAAACATCATTCCCACAACGCTTTTTGATGAGTCTATGAAAATGCACACCTCGTTTCGCATTGGCGGAGAGGCGCAGTGCTTTATAAGTGTAGAAACTTCAGAACAAATACAACAAGCCACCGCTTTTTGCAAAGAGAACAATATACCATTTATGATAATGGGTAACGGTTCGAATATGCTTGTAAGCGACGAGGGCATAAAGGGTGTTGTTATACAAATATCAAAAGGCTTTTCGGATTGTAAAATTGACGGTACTACCGTTTATGCACAGTCGGGAATTCTGTTGTCAGCCCTTGCTTCTAAGCTTTTAAATGAAGAGCTTAGCGGTTTTGAAGAGCTATCAGGTATTCCCGGTACTCTTGGTGGTGCAATCTTTATGAATGCGGGCGCATATGGCGGAGAAATTAAAAACGTAGTTACGTCAATAGATTATATAGATAAAGACTCAAATGTCAAAACAATGTCTGCTGATGAGGCAGAGTTTGGGTACCGCAAGAGTGTTTTTCAAAAGAACGGCGGAATAATAATCGGTGCAACGCTTGAGCTTAAAAAGGGAAACAAAGAAGAAATAAAACAAAAAATTAACGAATATACAAAGCGCAGAAACGACAAACAACCCGTGAATATGCCATCTGCGGGCTCAACCTTTAAGCGCCCTGAGGGGTATTTTGCAGGCAAGCTTATTGAAGACTGCAATCTTATGGGCGTGAGTATCGGCGGTGCACAGGTAAGTGAAAAGCACGCGGGCTTTGTAGTAAATACGGGCAGTGCAACCGCAAAAGATGTTATGGCTCTAATTGAACACATACAAAATACTGTTTTTGAAAAATTCAACGTAAAATTAGAGCCGGAGGTTAAAATAATAAAATAACAAAAGGGGGTTAAGCGGTGAAGCAGTTTACAATAGTAACGGGAATGTCAGGCTCGGGCAAAACGAGAGTTATACGTTTTTTGGAGGATATGGGCTTTTTTTGTGTAGATAATATGCCGCCAATGCTTATACCCACCTTTGGCGAGCTTTTATTAAGTTCGGGAAAATTCGAAAATGTAGCGATAGTGGTTGATATCCGCGTAGGCGAAATGATAAGCGAGCTTGTAGAGAGAGTAAACACACTAAGATGCGAGGATTTTGACGTAAAGCTATTGTTTTTAAATGCCTCTGACGAAACACTTGTTCAAAGATACAAAGAAACAAGACGTATGCACCCCATAGAAAACAACGACGGTTTGCTGGCGTCAATAAAAGAGGAGCGGGCTTTACTGTCTTCTTTGCTTAACGAGGCGGACTGTGTTATAGACACAACCAACCTTACACCTATGGGGCTTTTTACAAGGCTAAAGGATTTATACAGAGAGCGAACAAACAAAAAATATATCACAATAAATGTTGTTGCCTTTGGCTTTAAGTACGGACTGCCCCTCGATTGCGACCTTACCTATGATGTAAGATGTTTTCCAAATCCGTTTTATATAGATGAGTTAAAGCATAAAACGGGCAAGGACAAGGAAGTACGCGACTATGTTTTAAGCTTTCCATCAGCGGTTGAGTTTATGGAGAAGCTAAAGGATATGATAAAATTCCTTATGCCGTTATACACAGAAGAGGGCAAAACAACCCTTACAATCGGAATAGGGTGTACGGGCGGCAAACACCGAAGTGTTACAATGGCATCAGAGCTTACTAAATTTTTAACAGAACTTGATTATAACGCTAATTTAATATGCCGAGATATAAATAAATAAGAAATTTAAAATAAGCGCAGAGAATTTTGGTGCAGGTTGCGTTTTTGCGCGATTGGAGCGTATGTTTATACGTAAATGAGCACAAAAATGTGAGATGTACAAAATTATCAAGAAAAAATAAGCGCAGAGAATTTTGTGTAGGTTGCGTGTTTAGGCGAGCGCCGCGTATGTTTATACGCAAACGAGCATAAACGCGTAAGATACACAAAATTATCAAGCAAAAGGAGAAAATAATGTCATTTTCCTCTCAAATAAAGGATAGGCTTTTGGCTGTGTCTGCCGAATGCAAGGATTGCAAAAAGACAGAAAATGCAGGCAAAAACCACAGAGTATTAAATAAAGAATTATCGCCATGCTGTGCGAGTGCGTATATACGCGGTGCTTTTTTGGGGCATGGCTCAATAAGCGACCCCAAAAAAGGTTATCACCTTGAGTTTATTACAAAAAACACCAATGAGGCAGATTTTTTGTGTAATCTCTTGTTCCTAGGCGGACTTACACCAAAGCTTATGCAACGAAAAAGCTATGTAATTGTATATATAAAAGAGGCAAATCAGATTGCAGACCTTTTGGGGTTAATGGGCGACACCACCGACGCCTTTGAGCTTTTTGGCGTACAGATTGAAAAGGATATGAGAAACAATATAAACCGAAAGGTTAACTGTGAAAATGCCAATGCCAATAAGGTGGCAAAAGCCGCCTCTAAACACATCTTTGCAATAAAGAAGATAAAGTCGGCAAAAAAATGGCACGAGCTTCCCGATACATTAAAGGAAATAGGTGATTTGCGTTGCCGATATCCTGAGGACAGCATAAAGGTGCTTGGCGAAAGACTGGACCCGCCTATTGGTAAGTCGGGCGTTAATCACAGACTGGAGAGGATTTTGCAGATTGCAGATACACTGTAGGTTTTGTTTTTGATTTTATGTGATACTATAAATATACACAAAATTATCGTAAAAAACAAGCGCAGAGAATTTTGCGCAGGTTGCGTTTTTGGGCGATTGGAGCGTATGTTTTATATTTAATTGAGTATAAAAATAACGAGATGCATACAGAAAAAACATAAAACTCTTTTACGGAGGTTATACATATGGATAATAAAATTCAAATATTTGAAGACAAGAAAATCAGAACTGCTTGGAACGAAGAAAGAGAAGAATGGTATTTTTCTGTTGTTGATGTAGTTGGTGTTTTAACTGATAGTAAAGATGTTAAGCAATACATAAAAAAGATGCGCAGTCGTGATACTGAACTTAATTCCAAGTGGGGTACAATTTGTACCCCTGTTGAAATGATTGCTTTAGATGGCAAGAAAAGAAAAATACAAGCAGCAGATGTTGCCGGAATACTTCGTATAATTCAATCAATTCCGTCCCCTAAAGCAGAACCTTTTAAAATGTGGCTTGCACAAGTCGGCAAGGAACGTATAGATGAAACAATTGATCCCGAACTTGCGATTGACAGAGCACTTGAAACTTATCAAAAGAAAGGTTACAGCGAAGAATGGATACATCAAAGACTTCTATCTATCAGGGTGCGTAATGCTCTGACTGACGAATGGGATAAGCATGGAGTTCAAAAAGGTTTTGAATATGCTATACTCACTGACGAAATTACAAAAGCATGGTCAGGTATGACAACCAGAAAATATAAAAATCTAAAAGGACTCACAAAAGAAAATTTAAGAGATAATATGTCAGACCTTGAACTTGTGCTTAATATGCTTGCGGAAGCAACAACCACTGAATTATCTAAAACAACTAATCCACACACATTCAAAGAAAATCTTGAAGTTGCAAAAAGTGGCGGCGAGGCAGCAGGTGTTGCAAGAAAAGAAGAATGATTTTTTGTTTCGGACTTGACACGAAATTAGTAAGGATGTCGAAATTTGTTAAAAAGAAATTTTAAGGAGGAATACATATGTTTTTAAGTTTTTCAAAAACGATTGCAAAAGTTGGTGGAGTTCGTATAGGAATAGGTACAAGAGTTAGTAAGAAAAATGCACCGTATGCGTTGATAGGTCTGTTTTTCTACTATATGGTTTTGTTGTGTTGGTATATGATAATTGGTTGCTTATGGCTTATATATGCAATGTGCTATGGCTTTTATTGGGCTATTAAGAAAATGATATTATGTTTAAAAGCCAAGAAGGAAATGCCCTGATTTTTTTCGTTTCTGACTTGACACGAAATTATGAAGATACGCAAAATTATCAGGCAAAATTGGCGCAGAGAATTTTGCGCAGGTTGCGTTTTTGGGCGATTGCCGCGTACAAGTGTACGCAAATGAGCACAAAAATGTAAGATGCACGAAATTATCAAG
>JAZNPJ010000092.1:0-10632 GCA_045589635.1 Clostridia bacterium | reverse complement strand
CCAACTATTACGCTCTTACCCATTTCTAACGCTCTGTCGTGGAATGTTTCGTCGCACACCGCAAAACAATGCTTTGAAATTGCAGGAATATTTGAACGCAATGGCAATATTTTTGCGCCCGCAGGCATAATGTGGTCTGTTGTGATATTGTCGCCTACTTTTAGCGAGCATTTTGCATCTATATCCTTTTGCATAGGCTCTGATACGGGGAATGGCTTAATGTTTGGTCCTCTTAGTACCTCAACACTTTCCATATCCTCTTCTGCCACGGGTGGAACCACCATATTATCGTTTATTGTGAACTTTTCGGGCAGTTTGAACTCAGGCATATCGCCAAGCTCTCTTGGGTCTGTAAGATATCCTGTAAGAGCTGATGCTGCCGCAAGCTCAGGTGAAACAAGGTATATTTGTCCGTCCTTTGTACCTGAACGTCCCTCAAAGTTTCTGTTGAATGTTCTTAGAGATATTCCCTTTGAGTTTGGTGATTGTCCCATACCTATACATGGGCCGCAGGCGCTTTCCAATATTCTTGCACCCGCATCTATCATTGCTGATAGAGCGCCATTTTCGGCAAGCATATTAAGAACCTGTTTAGATCCCGGTGCAATAGAAAGAGACACATCAGGGTGTACTGTCTTACCTTTTAGAATGTATGCAACCTTTAGCATATCTAAAAGCGATGAGTTTGTACATGAGCCAATACATACCTGGTCTATCTTCATTTTGCCAATCTCGGCACATGTTTTTATATTATCAGGTGAGTGAGGGCAAGCAGCCAAAGGAACAAGCTCACTAAGATTTATTTCGACTACCTCATCATACTCTGCGTCTATATCTGCACTGAGCGGTGTGTATACTTCTTCTCTGCCCTGAGCTTTTAAGAATTTTCTTGTAACTTCGTCTGACGGGAATATAGATGTTGTTGCACCTAATTCTGCACCCATATTAGTAATTGTTGCTCTCTCGGGAACTGAAAGTGTTGATACACCCTCACCGCAGTATTCTATAACCTTACCTACTCCGCCTTTTACAGTAAGTCTTTTTAATACCTCTAAAATAACGTCCTTTGCAGCAACCCATGGCTGTAGCTTACCTGTTAAGTTAACCTTAACAACCTTTGGACAAGTAATATAATATGTACCGCCGCCCATTGCAACTGCAACGTCCATACCGCCTGCACCAATAGCTATCATACCTATGCCGCCGCCTGTGGGAGTATGAGAGTCTGAGCCGATAAGAGTTTTACCCGGCACACCAAATCTTTCGAGATGTACCTGATGGCAAATTCCGTTACCGGGTCTTGAAAAATATATTCCATGCTTTTTACAAACACTGCCTATAAATCTATGGTCGTCTGCATTTTCAAAACCACTTTGAAGTGTATTGTGGTCTATGTATGCTACTGATTTTTCTGTTTTAACTCTGGGAACTCCCATTGCCTCAAATTCAAGATATGCCATTGTTCCCGTAGCATCCTGAGTTAATGTCTGGTCTATTTTTATTCCAATTTCTGTACCTTTTATCATTTCACCCTCTACAAGATGAGCTGATAGAATTTTTTCTGTTAAAGTTAAACCCATAATCTTAATCATTCCTTTCAGTACTAAACCAAGTCTGTAACAAAATTATTTATACTATTATATTTTATAATTTTTTGCTATGTTTGTCAAGCCTTTTAACTCACGAAATATACTCCTGTGAATATTATATTATTAGTTAATTTAATCAAAAAAAGGGTGGTGGAGCTATGAACTACGCAGCAGCAATACTATTTATCTTTTATATACTTGTTATTATGTATATGGTAAAGCAGTCCATTAAGACGTATTTATCCACACAGACAAAATTTGTACTTATAAACGCAAAAAAAACAAACAGCATAGAATATACTGTCCGTTTTGCGCTCACAAAATATGTCGACCGCGAGATATATGTAATAAACAAATCACCCGACGAGGAAATGAAGCTTATACTAAAAAAACTTGAATATAATAATGAACGCGTACATGTTATAAATATGTACTATTAAACTAAATCCTTTAGTATAAACTCGCCATTTTCATATATCATATAACTGTGATTTGTATTTTCCTTCGGAATTGATACCGAGCCAGGGTTTAAGTATCTTATACCGCATATAACCTCATCTGCACTTACGTGTGTATGACCATTCATAAGATATGCCCCTTTTTTTATCGGTGGCAAATTATCGGGATTGAATTTATGTCCATGAGTTATATATAGCTCCTTTTCGTCAAGATACATAACCATATAATCTGCCATAATAGGAAAGTTAAGCACCATCTGGTCAACTTCCGTATCGCAGTTACCACGAACACACAAAATCTCATCACTTAAACTGTTTAAAATATCAATCACCTTTTTGGGGTTGTATTCCTTTGGTAAATCGTTTCTTGGTCCATGATATAGTAAATCCCCCAAAAGTATAAGCTTTTGGGGCGCTTCTTCGTAATATTTTTCTTTTAACAATTCTGCGTAATATGCACTGCCATGTATATCCGATGCAAACATCAGTTTCATTTTACCTTCTCCTTACAAAATCATAAACATTCTTATAACACTTAAAATCAAAAGATGCAGAGGGTAAAATATATAAAAGCCATACTTGCTTTTTCTTCCTCTTTCACCATTATACAGATACAGGACAGGTATTGCGAGCAATGTACATAATTGCAACGCAAACGAATGCACATTACCTGCATGGTAAATGTAACATCTTATTATTGCAACTGTTAAAAATGCAACCATCTGCTTTGTGAAGTTACCATAGAATACACCAAAAATCAGTACCCATATAACACCATACAGACGCCAATCACTATAATATGTTGCGTATACTGCAAAAACTACGCCAATAGCTTTAAGTATAATATTGATGTTTGATTTTGCAATAGTGAGCGCCAAAAGTCCCATAAACAATGTATATATAACATTTAAATGAAATACGTTATATTTTATAAAATCCCATAAATTTGTATGTATATTTTGTACGTCATACAAATAGTAAGGCACTTGCGAAATTATTGCAAATACAAACAGTCTTATAAAATATCTTTTAAGATTTGTAGTATGATAATACCCCTGGGCTATAAAAAAGCACATTATTGGCATTGTTATTCTGCCTATTACATTCATAGCAGTTGCTATTGATAATGCTGCATTTTGCGATATTGGCATAAGAATTACTATATGCGCAAGGTGGTCTAAAACCATTGCAAACATAGCAATTATTTTTATCTGATATGCATTTAATCCCTTTTTCATAGCTTTAATCCTTTATAGTTTGAAAAAAAATTGTTCAAATTGACAAAAATGAGAGCGAATGTGTAAGTCGGAAATTTTACTCAAACTCACAGTATTTTATATGGCATAAACTCAAGATAATCCGCCGCAATGAGCTTGTATTCCACTCCGTTTACTACTTCATTTACCGCATTTAACTGTGAGGCATGGTGAAGATGTCCGTAAAAACATTTTGATACTCCATACTCTTTCATTATCTGACGGAATTTATTATCTTCTTTTTGAGCAGAAATTGGCGGATAGTGTGAAAAGACAAAAATCTCATCACACTCACCTATTTTTTGCAAAGATAATTCGAGCCTTATACATTCGCGCTCGAATAACTTCTTGTCCTCATCGTTAAAATTATCCCACTGTGGATGTTTCCATCCCCTTGTACCGCAAAGAGCAGTATTATGGTACATATAATGATTATTCTGCAAAAATTCAATACTGTCAAAACCATTCTCTTTCGTGAACTTTTGCATTTTGTTCATTGTAGTCCACCAATAATCATGATTTCCCTTTGAGATAATTTTTTTACCGTTAAGGCTATGTAAAAACTCAAAATCCTTTTTTGCCTCATCAAGATAGGTTGCCCACGAAATATCGCCTACAATCATGGTAACATCATCTTTTTTTACAGTGCTCTGCCAATTTTGTTTTAGCCTTTCTACGTAGTTATCCCATCTGCTGCCGAAAATATCCATTGGCTTATCTATACCGAGAGGCAGATGTAAATCCGCTATAACATATAATGCCAAATAAAGCCACTCCTTTTATTTACAAACAATACAAACCCAATCCTTGCGCTTATAGGTTTCGCATATTTCAAAGCCTGCCTCTAAAAGAGCTTCCTT
Organism: Clostridia bacterium; assembly: GCA_045589635.1. Lineage (GTDB taxonomy): Bacteria > Bacillota > Clostridia > UBA1381 > UBA1381 > Ornithomonoglobus_A. The sequence continues at coordinate 6,469 of JAZNPJ010000092.1, read as the reverse complement.
TACTTCGTCCTCACGTTCTTCTATAATACCTGATGTTATAAATACTCCGCCCTCTTTTAAAAATTCCTTTGCTTTATGTGATAGTCCTATTATTACATCTGCAACGATATTTGCAACAACAACATCATACTTACCGCAGATTTTTTTGTTTAGTTCTTCATCTGTAAGTACATTTCCCGCATAAACCTTATATGTACTTATATCCACACCATTACGCTTTGCATTATCATATGCAGTATCTACTGCATTGGGGTCTATATCAACTGCGACTGCCTCATCTGCTCCAAGCATAAGCGAAATTACGGATAATATTCCGCTGCCGCAGCCTAAATCGAGTACTTTATCGCCATTTTTTACAGTTTTTTCGAGATTTTCAAGACATAGCTGTGTTGTATGATGTGAGCCTGTTCCAAAGCTCATTCCAGGGTTTATGTCAAACACTATTCTCTCAGTTTCTTTGTCTAGCTCTTCCCACTCGGGCTTTATAAGAAGTCTTTTGCCTATTTCGATTGGGTGAAAATACTTTTTCCAGTTGTTTGACCAGTCCTCCTCGCTCATATTTTCTATCTCAATCTCTAATCTGCCAAATTGATTTTCGCTATCAATTTCTTTTAATTCAAGCATAGATGTTTTAATTTGTGCAAGCATTTCTGCACCCGTAACATCGTTTGGCACATATACACTTATGTTGGTTTCGCCCTCTTTTTCGCGGATCAGGTCCTCATCAACATAGTCCCAATATTGTTTATTTTCTTCTAAAAAATCTTTAAAGTCCTTTTCGTCTTGTATTTCTATACCCGTAATTCCTAATTGATAGAGTCTGCCGCATACAGCCTCTATTCCGTCTGACGTTGTAAAGACGATTACTTTTATCCAATCCATTTTTTACCCTTTCAATCAGTCAAGAAAATCTCTTAATTTTTTAGAACGACTTGGGTGTCTTAGCTTTCTTAGTGCTTTTGCCTCTATCTGACGTATTCTTTCTCTTGTTACGTCAAACTCCTTGCCTACTTCCTCAAGTGTTCTTTGTCTGCCGTCCTCAAGACCAAAACGCAGACTTAAAACTTTTGCCTCTCTTGGTGTAAGCGTTCTTAATACCTCGCCAAGCTGCTCTTTTAGCAAAACAAAGCTTGCTGCCTCAGACGGTGCAGGTGCATCATCATCAGGAATAAAATCGCCCAGATGACTGTCCTCCTCTTCGCCTATAGGCGTTTCTAGCGAAACCGGCTCTTGCGAGATTTTTGAAATTTCTCTTACCTTTTCAACAGACATGTTAAGACCCTCTGATAACTCCTCAGGGGTAGGCTCTCTGCCAAGCTCCTGTACCAACTGACGTGATACTCTTACAAGTTTATTTATTGTTTCTACCATATGAACAGGTATTCTTATTGTTCTTGCCTGGTCGGCAATAGCACGTGTTATGGCTTGTCGTATCCACCATGTAGCATATGTCGAGAATTTATAACCTTTTGTGTAATCAAATTTATCTACCGCTCTTATAAGGCCAAGATTACCCTCCTGAATAAGGTCTAAGAACATCATACCTCTGCCGACGTATCTTTTTGCAATACTTACAACAAGACGCAAGTTCGCCTCTGCAAGACGTTTTTTTGCATCCTCATCACCGTCAGCCATTTTTCTTGCAAGCTCTGTTTCTTCATCAGCAGTCAATAAATCAACCTTACCTATTTCCTTTAAGTACATTTTTACGTGGTCATCTATACTTATACCCTCAGGCACAGAAAGGTCTTCGAGCTCTTCTTTGGTGATTTCATCATCGCCCATCTCTTCAAGCTCTTTTTCCATATCCTCTTCGGTAAGCTCAATCTTATTTTGTTCAATCTCGTCTAAGAAAATTTCGACCTCATCAGGACTCACTTCTACACTCGATAACTCGGCAACTACCTCTTTATAGCTTAGCATTCCGTTTTTTTTGCCTTTTTCGAGCAGTGCTTTTTTTATTTTTTCTTTCTTTTCAGCATTTTCTGCACTCTCTTTACTTTGTTCATTTTCCTTATTTTCTATTTCTTCTATTTTTTTCTTATTCTCGTCCATACTAAAAACCCTTTCTTTTTTATCCTTTACTGTTTATTTTCCATTTGTGTTCTCTTTTTTATCAGTTCATTAAGCCTTACGGGGTCAGTTTCGTTATTTATCTGTAAAATTACCCTCTCAAGCTCCATACTTAAAATAAGTTCATTAAGTGCCTCTTCGTCAGCGTCATAAACTTCCATATTATAAAATACTGCGGTAATTTCCCGTATTGCATTCTCATCTCCCGAAAATTCATTTAAAAGCATCGATTCTTCGGGGATACCGTCATCTCTTTCGTAGAACTCATATATGGCTTTTGCCAGTCTCCTGTATGAGGCGGTAGCATATTCATCAACCTTTATTTTATCCTTTACCCTGAGGTATAATTTCTTTGATGATACAATAAGACCAAGAATACGCTTTTGACATTCTATAAGCTTTTGGGAAACCAACTCCTTAGAATTATCGGTATTTATATCAGGTTTTATACTGTTTTTTCGCTTTAAATCGTTATATCTTGTACTGTTTGGGGATATTTTTTTGCGATATTCACTGTATATTGCATCTTTTGAAATATCCATTTCCTCTGCTATCTTTTTTATGTATGCATCAACCTCAACTGCATCCTTTACACTTACCAAAATATCCGACACTGCACTCACAAAACGTATTTTTCCGTCAGTTGTAGTAGTGTCAAACTCAGTCTTTATAAGTGATATTTTAAATTCCGTTGATGGCAGGGCATTTTTTATAGCACTCTTAAAGCTTGGAGCACCGTACATTTTTATATATTCATCAGGGTCCTTTGCGTCTCTTAGCTTTATTACCCTTGCTCTGCCGCCTGCAGCAGTTATTATATCTATTGCCTTTAGTGCTGCTTTTTTGCCTGCCTCATCGCTATCATAGCAGATAACAATATCTTTTGCATATCTTAACATCAGCTTTGCCTGATTTTCTGTTATAGCTGTACCCAATGTTGCAACAGTATTTATTATACCCGCCTGGTACACGGATATTACATCCATATATCCCTCACAAAGGATAAGCTCTGTTGATTTTGCATTTTTTGCCAGATTAAGCGAAAACAGGTTTTTTCCCTTATCAAACATAGGTGTATCAGATGAGTTTAAGTATTTTGGTATTTTGTATCCGTTTATTTCTTTTTGGTTGTGCATTATTCTTCCGCCAAAGCCTATTATGTTTCCTCTTACATCAATTATGGGAAACATTACTCTGTCGCGGAACTTGTCCACAACTACACCCTTTCGCTCAACCGCCAGACTCGCCATAATCATCTGCTCGGTTGTGTAGCCCTGAGCCTTTAGATGCTCTACCAATGCCGTCTTTGTGTTTGGTGCATAGCCTAAGCCAAATTTTATTATTGTCTGCGGACTGATTTTTCTATTAAGAAAATATCTTCTTGCCTCTTCGCCTTGCTTTTCGTCTTTTAATTTTTCATAGAAAAACCTTGCCGCAATTTTATTCATTGCAGATATGGTTTTTCTTATAGAGTGAGTTTTATCGTCGTACGCGTCGACATCGCTTATATCAATACCCTCTTTTTCTGCCATAAGCCTTATTGCCTCTATAAAATCGAGGTTTTCCGTCCTCATTACAAACTGAGGCAGATTACCGCTTGCGCCGCAGCCAAAGCAGTGAAAAAGTTGTTTTTCGCGATTTACGTGAAATGAAGGTGTCTTTTCGTTATGAAACGGGCACAGTCCCATATAATCGCGGCCTGCTTTTTTTAATGTACTGTAGCGGGATACATAATCTACTATATCATTTTGCATACACACTTCTGTTATAAGCTCATCATTTATTCTGCGTGCCAATATAAACTCACCTCCCCTATAAAAAAATTTCTCCTACTATATAATACGATTATTCTTTCCCTAATTCCTTTTTTATTCACAATTTTTTTATTTTTGTACTTTTTTATTAAAAATATGCTAAAATTCAACAGCATTTTTGCAACAAAAAACAAGTTCGCGTTTTTGCGAACTTGTTTTTGGTGTCTTTTTATCAATACATTCCGCCCATTGCTGATGGATCCATTGCAGGTGCCGCTGCCGGAGGCTCTGGCTTATCTGCAACAAGGCTCTCTGTTGTAAGTACCATAGAAGCTACTGACGCAGCATTCTGCAAAGCACTTCTTGTAACCTTAACAGGGTCTACTATACCATTTTCGAGCATATCAACATACTCTTCCTTAAGAGCGTTAAAGCCTACTCCTACCTTATGGCTCTTTACCTTGTCAACAATTACGCTGCCCTCAAGACCTGCATTCTTTGCAATCTGCCAACACGGCTCTTCAAGTGCTTTAATAACAATCTGCACACCTGTTTTTTCGTCGCCGTCTGTTGCTTGCAACAATTCTTCAACTGCACCGATTACATCGATATAGCTTGTGCCGCCGCCTGCGATTATACCCTCCTCAACAGCTGCCTTTGTAGCTGCAAGAGCGTCTTCTATTCTTAGCTTCATTTCTTTCATTTCTGTTTCTGTTGCCGCACCAACCTTGATTACTGCAACACCGCCCGCAAGCTTTGCAAGTCTTTCCTGTAGCTTTTCTTTATCAAATTCAGAAGTTGAGGCTGCAATAGAATTCTTTATTACATTTATTCTTGCAGCTATTTCGTCCTTTGAGCCTGCACCGTCAACTATTACGGTGTTTTCTTTCATAATCTTAACCTGTCTTGCACGGCCAAGCTGTGATATTTGTGTATCCTTAAGGTCAAGACCAACCTCTTCTGATATTACCTCACCGCCTGTAAGGATTGCAATATCCTGAAGCATTTCCTTACGTCTGTCTCCAAAGCCCGGAGCCTTTACCGGTACGCATGTGAATGTACCTCTTAGTTTGTTTACTATAAGAGTTGATAAAGCCTCACCCTCAACATCCTCAGCAATAATAACCATCTTCTTGCCTGCCTGAACAAGCTGCTCCAATAATGGCAGAATTTCCTGTATGTTAGAAATCTTTTTATCTGTTATAAGAATATATGCATCATCAATAACTGCTTCCATTTTATCTGTATCAGTTACCATATAAGGTGTTATATAACCTCTGTCGAATTGCATACCCTCAACAGTTTCTGAATATGTTTCTGCAGTTTTTGACTCTTCTATTGTGATAACACCGTCAGCTGTTACCTTTTCCATTGCATCTGCAATCAGTGCACCAACCTCTTCGCTTGCAGCACTTACTGATGCAACTCTTGCAATATCATCCTTACCTGAAACCTTTCTTGCAGAAGATAAAAGATTTTTAACTGCAACGTCAACTGCTTTTTGGATACCCTTTCTTATAATCATTGGGTTTGCTCCTGCGGCAACGTTCTTTAAGCCCTCTCTTACAAGTGCCTGGGCAAGAAGTGTTGCAGTTGTTGTACCATCACCTGCAACGTCGTTTGTTTTTGTTGCAACTTCCTTAACAAGCTGTGCACCCATATTTTCGAATGCATCGTCAAGTTCAATTTCCTTTGCTATTGTAACACCGTCGTTTGTGATAAGCGGAGCACCAAACTTCTTGTCTAAAACAACATTTCTTCCCTTTGGTCCTAATGTGATTTTAACTGTGTCCGCTAATTGATTTATACCATTTTCAAGAGCGTGTCTTGCATCTTGACCGTATTTAATTTGTTTAGCCATTATTAAACCCTCTTTTCTTTATATTTATATAGCATTAGTCAGTAACCTTTGCCAATATGTCTGATTGCTTTAAAATTGTATATTCCTCATTGTCAAGCTTAACCTCTGTGCCTGCATATTTAGAAATAAGCACCTTATCACCCACTGCTACTTCCATTACTACATCCTTGTCGCCGGGGCCTACTGCTACAACTTGTGCAACCTGTGGCTTTTCCTGTGCTTTTGCAGTTAAAATGATACCGCTTTTTGTTGTTTCCTCTGCCTCAAGCATTTTTATAACAACTCTGTCTGCCAATGGTTTTATGGTCATAATTTATTACCTCCTAAAAAATAAATTCTTCTAAATATTACGATTGTTAGCACTCTCTTGGTTTGATTGCTAACAATAGATATTATGGTACTTTTTAGTAAAATAAGCAAGCGTGCACAATGTTTATTTTTAAGGGTTTTAATTGTTTTATCTCTTGTTATCTTTAATTCTCTCCCATTTTCTCCAAAATACGGATTTAACAAAATGTTAATATTTGCATCTTATTAACTCGAAAAATTCTCAATCAATGCACGTGCATGGTCAATACTTTCGCACTCTATTCCCTCGTTTAGTTGTTCAATGTCATCTTTTGGAAACATGTTTCGGCTTATTTTTACACTGTATATCATCTCTTCGCCCTCTTGTGTTATCCTTAAAAGACGAAGCTCATCTCCATTCAGTCTGACGGTGTATTTGAGCTTTTCGGTTATTGTTGCGGGCATAGATACGCTCATGAGTTCATTTTTGGAT
>JAZNPJ010000091.1:0-5091 GCA_045589635.1 Clostridia bacterium | reverse complement strand
ATACTTTTTTTATATTTAAAAAACTTTTTTATACACAGGTGCTCAGCATATATTCATCAATTATTTTGTTTGTAAATGTATATCCGTTTTTTTGTGCATCAAACACACTTTCTTTGCCAATAGCGCCCAATCCTGTGCCTTTGCATTTTAACAGAGCTTCTTTTTTTGTCCACACCTCGTAAAAGGCAAGTTTTTTGTTTTTTGCACTTTCTGTATATTTTTGTTCATCACGGGTAAAAAAGCGATTTATGATTTCCTCTTTGTATTCACCCATATGCTGAATATCAATACCTACCTCTTTGTCTGCTATAACACAAGCTACCATATCCTTGGAATGAGATAAATTAAAAAATACGTTTGAATTATCACTAAAGTATGGCTTGCCTGTATCGTTTACTTTTATTTTTAGTGGAAGAGATATTTCGCGGTATTGGTTACATAACATCTGAATTAACAATAACTCAGCACCAATGGATTTCTTTTTTAAATATTCGTTATGAAGACTGTTTAATTTCTCCAATCTGTAAGAGCTGAGAGAATTTATAAGAATATCGTTATATATATCCAAATTACTTATATTTTGGTATGCTATATTAAACATTTATATCTCCAATCTCGTACATTATCATTGCAAGCACCGCCTCGCCTGCAGTTTCAGTACGCAGAATTCTTTTTCCTAATGTTACGGTTTTTATACCTGCCTTTTTTATTGCGTCAATTTCAGACATATCAAATCCGCCCTCAGGGCCTATCATAAATGCAACCTTTTTTGGCTCTTTAACAGATGTAAGTACTTCTTTTATTGTTGTTGTATCTTCTGCTTCGTATGGCACAAAAAACAAATCATAATCTTTTGCACAGTTTAAAACCTCATTAAGCGATAGTGGCATATGCACCTTGGGTACAATTCCGCGTCCCGATTGCTTTGCTGCCTCCTCGCTTATCTTTTGCCATCTTTCGCATTTCTTTTGCTCCGCTTTTTTGCCGTCTAATTTAACAACACATCTTTTCAGGGAACAGGGTACAATTTGGGAAATTCCAAGCTCTGTTGTTTTTTGTATTATATAATCCATCTTTGCAGCCTTGGGTAATCCCTGATAGAGTGTTACACAAACATTTGGCTCTGTATCGGATTTTTCCTTAGATAATATATCGCATATTATTTTATCACTTTGTATATCACTGATTTTTGCACTATAATCAAACCCCATTCCGTCGCATAGGGAAATTTTATCACCAACAGACATTCTTAATACCTTAGTTATATGTGATACGTCGGTGTTATCTATTATAACTTTATCCTCATATATATTTTCTCTTGGAACAAAAAATTTTGACATTTGTATCTTTTCCTTTCAATTTACATTAAAAATTCTTTCCCAATTTTTATAACATATTTTTTCTGTGATTTCCTCACTAAAATTATACCGTTGCATTGCTTCGATTATTTTATACATATCTTCACATCCGCAAATTCCATCGGGCAGATAGTCCACTCCGTCAAAATCAGAGCCAAAGCCTATGTTGTTTTCTCCGCCAAGCTCTAAAAAGTGTACCATATGCTTTATTATATCATCAACAGTTGCATCACCTGACTCGTTTAAGAATGGAGGATAGAAGTTTATTCCCACACATCCGCCTGTATTAACTATATGCAAAAACTGTTCATCAGTCAGGTTTCGCGGGTTATTACATATCGCTCTTGAATTTGAATGAGTTGCAATTATGGGTGCCTTTGAAATTGATGCACAATCATAAAAGCTTTTATCGTTCATATGCGAATAGTCAATGAGTATATTTTCTCGATTAAAAACGGGTATTAGTTGTTTACCAAGAAGAGTTAATCCTCTGTTTATATCACCAAGTACACCTGTTGCAAGCTTGTTTTCGTAATTCCACACGGGAGTTATTACCTTAACACCCATATCTTTTACAAATAAGAAGTCGTCCTCGTTTTCAATCATATCTGCACCCTCAATGCCCAATATTGCATTGACATTGCTCTTTTTATATAAATCTATAAGGCTTAAAAATCTTGACATTGCATTTTTTGAGTGCTCAGGAGAAATAAAACAGGCAAAAATCTGTGTATAATTATCACCTGAACGGGCGGTATCAAAATGATATTTGTTGTTATAGAGCGACCCGCCATTATCGCATATAACAGATAAAGTATCGCAGTGTGCGTCAAATATACGCAAAAGAATACCTCCTTCAAAATGCGTTTTCTATATGATTTATCTCTTCTATTTTTTCTTGGAAGTATATTATTTCAATAATATCAAAACGCATATCAACGTCGTCGCTGTGTGTATAATACATTGCAGTTTTCCGTATTTTATTTTGTTTTCTGTAGTCAACATACTCCGATGGACGGCCGTACAGGGTATTTCTTCTTGTTTTTACCTCTACAAACACATAAGTACCATCGCTGTCGCGTGCAATTATATCAATTTCGCCAAATCGTGAGCGAAAGTTATTTTTAAGAATAGTGTAACCTTTTTTCTTAAGATACATCGAAGCTGCTTTTTCGCCAAAATCACCAATTTCTTTTGTTGTATCCATTATTTATTCTCCTAAAAGCTTTTTTAAAAATGTGCGGCGGTGTATGGGGGAGGGACCGTATTTTAAAATTGCCTCCGTGTGAGCTGCAGTTCCGTAGCCTTTGTGTTGTTCAAAACCATATTCGGGATAGGTTTTTGCAATTTCGCTTATATATCTGTCCCTTGCGACCTTTGCAAGAATTGAAGCAGCTGCGATTGAAGCGGACTTTGAATCTCCCTTTACAACTGTTTCGTGAGGGATATTCATTCCCTTTATTCTGTTTCCGTCAATTAAAACAAAGTCAGGTGAAACGCTAAGCGAATTTACCGCGTCGTTCATAGCCTCAAATGTTGCGTTTAGGATATTTATTTCATCAATACGCTTTTCGTCTATACTGCATATTGAATATGCGATTGCTTTTTTAATAATTATTTCGTATAGCTCTTCTCTCTTTTTCTCGCTAAGTTTTTTAGAGTCGTTAAGGTCGGGAATAAAACAATCATGGGGGAGTATAACTGCTGCCGCATAAACAGGACCTGCCAAAGGTCCTCTGCCCGCCTCGTCAACTCCTGCTATAATGTTTTTACCCTCACTACGTTTTTGATTTTCTATTAAATACATCTCCTGAATTCTTTGCATTTCTTCTTCGGGAGTAAGTTTTCTTCGTGCCATTTTTCTTTAGCCTCTCTGTTTTTAAAAATTTTTTTGTCTTTTTTTATATTAAGTATAGCATTTTTTTTAAAATTATGCTATACTTATATTGAAAAAAGTTAAAATTTTTTTAAGGAGGGAAAATATATGGAATATGAGCGCGAAATTGATAACGACCTTCTGATACATTTTATTATATTATATACACTGCATAATGTCGATCATCCTATTGAATATAACGACCTTTTGAATATTGTTCTTGAAAATTGCAATATTAACTTTAATGATTTTCAGATATCGCTTGATAATCTTGTAACAACCGATCATGCAAATACATTTTTAAAAACTGAGAGCATACGTGTATATGAAATAACCGAAAAGGGAAGAAACCTTGCAAAAGACCTCAAAGACCGTGTGCCTATATATATACGTGAGCCTATTATGAGAGATATAAAGGAACTATATCTTGAAGAAAGACGTCGCAATGCAATTCAGGCAAGAATTATACCAATACATAAAAATGAATTCGGTGCAGAGTGTAAATTGTTCGATGATGAAAAGACACAGATTTTTGAACTTATGCTCTATGTCGGCGGCAGAGATGAGGCTGAAAAAATGGTAAAATACTTTAAGAATAATTACGAAACTGTGTACGGAGAGGTTTTAAAAATTATGAATAAGGCAAATGAAGAGGCAGTTGAAGAAAACAGGGAAGAATAAAAATGTTGCATATTGTAGGGGACGTTTACGAACGTCCCGTTTTTTTGTTGATTTTATTATACAAAAAAGCCCAACGAAATAATCGGTGAGCATTTTATTGTAGGGGAGGGAGTTCATTGCGGTCCGCTATTAAAAATCATTCTACATTCAAATTTTCTTCCAAATCCTCGCATAGTGGTTCCATATCTGACAGGTTGTCCCACGCAAAGGCTCTTATCCTGCATGCGGACGAAACATCACCCTCGATGTCAATTTCAGTCTCGTCGGTATCTTCGTCAATCGTATGCAGTTTTGAATTTACATATACCAATTTATTATCGGTATCATAAAATGCGACCAGGAATGTTCCTGTATGCGCGCCTGAATGTAGTCTTGACAGTGTTAGCTTAACTTTTGTAAGGTCTGATATGTTGTCGTTGGTTATTATTTCTCCATTTTGATTACTAAGTGAATTTGAAAAACATATAGGGTATGATGGAGTGATTGATATTGTATCATATTCGTTGATAGATGATGTAATAATATTATTACCCTTTATACCGCCTGATACAGGAGTGTATGATGTATCCTTTTCGGGATTTCTGCCAAATATTAAATTATTTGTTAGTGGTTGCGACAGAGTAAGAGTAAATCTGCCCAAATGCCCGTTATTGGCAATAATAATAGGGTTGGAAACAGTTCCTATGCAGGCAACTGTTAGCCAGCCTTGTGATGATAGATATTTAAGATTGGTGGTTTTTAAATTTCCATAAGGCGTAACTGATACACTCGATACAAAATTGTTAATTACATTAGTACCACTACTGTTATAAAGACCTATCTGGCAATTCAATAATGTAAAACCCTCAGGATTATTTACGTCTAAGTATATATCTACAACTGCTGTGTTTGAAGTGCTTAAATTCTCGTTGTAGTCGACAATGTAACCGCCATCGGCATATGCGACTGTTATACCTGCAATAAGTATTGTAATAATGCTCAAAGAAACTAATAATTTTTTCATTTTATTCCTCCGTATAATAAAAAATGCGTCTACCGAAGCAGACGCATAAAAACGCAAACCCCGATAGTCGCAAAACTAATTTAAATAAAAAGGGATATTAAAATTACCATATCCGTTGGAATTTGCATTTTTTCAAAATTCATACAATATGGTAACCCAAAATAAAGTGTATT
>JAZNPJ010000090.1:0-3469 GCA_045589635.1 Clostridia bacterium | reverse complement strand
CCTTTTATTTATATATAATTTGGTATAAATGCCTCTCTCATATCCAAATAACCCATAAATTTCTTTGTTGTTTTTCCGTCTACAGTAAAACGTACAACATCTACACCATCTACCCCGGTGAGTGTGTTTACGATTGAATATATAACAAGTTTTTCTATCTCACGACTATTATCCGAAAACTCTTTTTTATTTATATCAACATACGCGGTGTTATTTCGTATTTTTACCTTTAAAACACCCTTTTTGTTTGGAATTACACGTTTAATTTTACTATTTTCGTCATGACCCCGTATAAGCTGCTTAATCAGCTCCTCAGCCTGTGATTGCGAATCTGTTTTTGTAATTTGAGTACTGACACCTATTAAATTAAAAATTTGCGAGTCAACATAGTACACCTTTTTATTTTCGTATTCCTTTTCGTTACCAAAGCTTATAATTGAACTTATAAACAGAATACATATAAGTAATGTTAAAATTTTTCTCACTGCTGTTCCTCCGTATATAAAAAAATCACCATATATATAATATGATGATTTTTATAACAATATTCCAATTTTTATTGATTAAGGCTTAATTCCAAAGCACGTGCAAGTTGGTCAGGACATGATGTACCCTTTCCGCCGCAATCTACACCTTTAAGTTTTGATATTACATCTTCTACACTCATCCCCTTAACAAGTGCACTGATACCCTTAAGGTTACCGTTACAACCTCCAACATAGCTTACGTCCTTAACAATATCATTCTCAACCTCGAACAATATTTGTCGTGAACAAACCCCTGTTGGTGTATATGTAAATTTTGCCATTCAAGACTCACCTCCCGTTATATTTTAGGCAAAAATATTTCTGTTTTGATTATACCATATAAATAGATATATTTCAATATAAATTCACATATTTCCCGTAACAATAAAGTTAAGCTTTATTCCGCATGATGTATAAAATCTTTCGTTTATTTCGTTAATTGCTAAATCAACATTTTCATTTTCTGTAATAAACATCATTGAATTATTAAAAAACCTGAACGCCAAAACAACTGATGAATTACACAGAATTGAGTATAGTTTTTCCTGATGTAAATTTAAATCAAACAATATATTCATTGATTCGCATGAATTCTTCATCTCATCAAAAAGAACACTAACATTGCAATTTTTTAGATTATCTTCTACATGTTTTATCCTATTATTTTCTTCGGCAACAAATCTTAAGAAATTAAGTGCCTTAATATTACTATCCTTTTTAGATAATTTCTCTACATCATTAAATGTAAGCATAGATAAATCTCTTATATGAGGTAGTGATGTATGCAGCAATTTCAGTGCAGTATCTGATATATTTTTATAATTATTGTTTAATAAAATCTCATCAGAATAAGCAAGAACTATTTTGTATTCATTAAGAGGCAGCGGTATAATTTCATAATCCGAACGTGTAATTTTAATGCAATATCCGCTTTTTGTTTTTAATAGTGCAATATATGGCGATATATTGTCATCTTCCGAGCAATTTGCAATACTTAGAATATCATCATCATTTTGGTTGTTTATCTTCATCAAAAGCTTTCTTATACACATTTTATATGATGGAAACGAATTAAAAAAAGGAGGTATTTTGTTATCATACAAAATCTGGGCTCCTCTTTTTAATTCCAAATCCGAAAAATCGTTATATGCAAGATATGTTTTATTAACCTTGTCTGTATCTAAAACAACAATATCTTTGCCATCTAAAATTCTTCCAAGCGAAGTAATATATGGCGCCATAACGCAATTTAAAGACAAAGCGCCATATATATCACAAAACCCCAAAAGAGTATATAGCATACCGCTTTTGGCACTAAACAATCTGTTTTTTGAAACACCATAACGATTATAAAAATCCTTTTGCAAAACATTGATATCCATTTGTATCACCTCTTGGATATATATTGTGCATAAATTTAAAAAATATTTATTATTCTTCTATTTTCTTTAATTTAGCAAAGGCAGCCATAAGTTGTTTTTCGCCTATTGTATCGAAATTGATAACAAGTATTGAGTCGCTGCCAAAGCTTTTTGCACTAACCACAACACCTCTGCCAAATTTTCTGTGTTCAACAATATCGCCCTTAAAGAAATCTACATTTTCGCTGTTTGTCGCAGGACTTGAATATGATGGTTTCCTCATTGGCGGAACATAGTTACTAAATCCAACTTGTCTTATTTTATCAACTGTACGTACACTTGCAGACGATTCATCAACAATATGTTCTTTTGGCAGTTCGCGGAAAAATCTCGACGGTTGAGATGAAACGGTTTTTCCGTATGATGTTCTGCTTTGTGCTTTTGTAATATAAAGCTTATTTTTTGCACGGGTTATTGCAACATAGCATAAACGTCGTTCTTCTTCTATATCCTCTTCCCTTTCGAGCGAACGCATTGACGGGAACAACCCTTCCTCCATACCAACAATAAATACAACAGGGAATTCCAATCCCTTTGCACTGTGAATTGTCATAAGAACTGCAGAATCAACATCTTCATCATATGCATCAATATCAGAAATCAACGATATACTTTCGAGATATTGTCCTAAAGTTCCGTCATATTCCTCGTTTTTTTCGAATTCTGCTGCTGAGTTTAAAAGTTCGTCAAGGTTTTCTATTCGGGTTTTACTTTCCATGCTGTTATCAGCCATAAGCATTGCCATGTATCCTGAATCATTCCATACTCGTTGTATAAAATCCTCCAAAGGCATTTGATTTACAACTTTTGTTAAGGAATTTATAAGTCCGACAAATTCTTTAAGCTTTGTTGCAGCACCATGCAACTCGGAATAATCTTCACATCTTTCTATTATATGATAAATAGACTTCTTCTCGTTTAATGCAATATCCTTAGCTTTATCCAGCGTAACCTTTCCAATTTTACGTTTAGGTTCGTTTATTATGCGTATAAGGCTTACATCATCATTGTGATTATATATAAGGCGTAAATATGAAAGAATATCTTTTATTTCTTTTCTGTCATAGAAGCGCATTCCTGCAAGCACACGATATGGCACAGCAGCACGTAAAAACTGTTCTTCTATAACACGCGATTGAGCATTTGTACGATACAATATTGCACAATCAGAAAACAACCCGCCATTATCGCAGTGTTTTTTTATTTGTGTTGCAACAAAATGCGCCTCATCATATTCGTTATATGCAGTAATTGTTGTTATATGATCGCCCTTGTCGTTATCTGTCCATAGCTCTTTACCCATTCTTTTTTTGTTGTTGGCAATAACTGCATTTGCAACATCAAGTATATTTTGTGTTGAACGGTAATTTTTATCAAGGGTTATTCTCTTCGCATCGGGATAATCATCTTCAAAATTAAGAATATTACCGATATTAGCTCCTCTGAATTTATATATACTCTGGTCATCATCACCCACAACACATATATTACCGCTTTTTTGCGACAAGAGGTTTACAAGCA
>JAZNPJ010000089.1:0-3374 GCA_045589635.1 Clostridia bacterium | reverse complement strand
TCGCATCGTGAAATGCCTTTGGCGTTTTGTGGCAAATTTTATTTCACCTGAAAATATCATTGTTTTCAGATTTCACAAAAAGCGAAAGCGAGTTTATTTCACATTCGGCAAAGCCGAATATTTCACTAAAAACCTCACAAGGTTATAAATAAAAACCACTTCCGATAATAAATCGAAAGTGGTTTTTTATTCTTTATCAAGCTCCTGCAAAAAATCACGGGGTTTTTCTTATGCCATTAAATCCTTGATAGCCATATAAGCATTATAGAGTGCTACATCCTCATTTTCCATTTCTTCACGCTTAGAGAGCAAAAACGCAACAGTGCCTGTTGTAGCGGTAGCCTTGTCTGTAAGCGTTATAGTCTTACCGTCTGAAAGCTCAATTTTCATTCTCATTCGGTATTCTGTATATGTTACTCTGCCATGGCGGTATCGGTGATATTTTTCAATATCAATGTTTTTGATATCCGATGCCTTGAATTTTCTGTAGCCGATGATGTATTTTATTGTTATATCATCCCAGCCGATTATGATTTTTGTGCCGACAGCCTGCTCAACAAAATACAAAATCGCTGATAAAAACATAATGCAGGTTAGGATAAAGCCTACTATTAAAAAAACGGTGGATGCTACAAAAAATGCGAAAAACGCAAGTATAAATGTTATCAGGCATATTATCAGAATAGCCTTGGTTTCGTGTTTTATTTTAAAGGTCATAATCTTCTCCTATATATGCTCGTTGTTCTTTTACATCAAATCCTTGATAGCCATATATGCTCTGTAAAGCACAACCTCCTCATCGGGCAGTTCTTTTAACCTTGAAATTATATATTTGCGGTTTTTATCTTTAATGTATGCTTTGTCTGTGAGTATTATCGTTTCGTCACTGTGAAGCTCGATGAAAACTCTCAGACGAGGCTCATCGGGGAATACGCTTCTTCTTTTTTGTTCTACTATATATCTTTCATATCTGATATCGTAAATCTCTTCAACATATATCACTTTTTTGCCGAAAACATATTTTATTGTAATCTCTCTGCCGTCGATAATAATAGATGTTCCTACAAACTTGTCAAGCAGACACATAATGCCTGTAATAACATTTACTGCCGCACAGATGCAAAAAGCAATATCGGGTCTGCTATTGTTTGCCATATAAAGAAAAACTGCTATCAGCATTGATGCCAGGCAAATTCTCAGGGTTATAATATTTTCATTTTCAATTTTAAATTTCATAATACCACACTCTCTCCTACATAATAAAAACTATTAAAGCTCAATTTTTCTGTCTTTAAAATAAAACTCTTTATCGTGGTCTGAAATTTCTCTTAAAACTCTGCAAGGGTTGCCAACTGCCAAAACGTTTGGCGGTATATCCTTTGTAACAACTGCCCCCGCACCGATAACGCTGTTATCGCCGATAGTAACCCCTGGAACTATTATCGCCCCTGCGCCGATCCAGCAGTTTCTGCCGATTTTAACGGGTGCGTTATACTGATAGCCCTGCTCACGAAGCTGGGGCAGTATCGGGTGGCCGCCCGTTGCAATAGTAACATTCGGGCCTATCATCGTATAATCGCCTACATAGATGTATGTATCGTCAACGAGGGTTAAATTGAAATTGGCGTAAACTTTCTTGCCGAAGAAAACGTGCTTGCCGCCCCAGTTTGCGTGTAAAGGCGGCTCGATATATGAGCCCTCGCCGATAGAGCCAAACATCTCTTTTAGCATCAAAAAGCGTTTTTCAAGCTCTGTGGGCCTTGTGTTATTAAAGTCATAAAGGCGGTCGAGGCATTTTAACTGCTCTGAGAAAATACTCTCATCTGTCGGCAGGTAAAGCTCGCCGCTGTGCATTTTATCTTTTATGTTCATATATCTTCTCCTTATTTAAAGTTAATACCATAATACAATTTTTTGAAGCTGTTTTCAAGAGCAAACTATTGAAAGATACAAAAAAATATGCTACAATACAGATAATAAAGTCGCATTGCGGCAAAAAATGCAAGGGAGTAATTTAACATGAAGAAAATTTTAAAAGAATTCCGTGATTTTGCGGTACGCGGTAACGTAATCGATATGGCAGTCGGTGTTATCATCGGCGGTGCGTTTACAAAGATCGTAAACAGCCTCGTTTCAGATATCATTATGCCGGCACTCGGTCTTCTCACAGGTGACATCGATTTTGCAGAGCTCAAGTACGTTTTGTCAGAAGCAGTTTTGGATACTGACGGCGTTACAGTTTTACAGGAAGAGCTCGCTATCCGTTACGGTATGTTTTTAGACGCAATATTAAACTTCATTCTTATCGCAATCTGTATCTTTGCAATGGTTAAGACTATCAATACGATCAGAACAAAGGCAGAAGAAAAGAACAAGGTTGAAGAAGCACCAGCAGCACCTACAACAAAGATCTGCCCATTCTGTAAATCAGAAATCGCAATCGAAGCTACCCGCTGCGCTCACTGTACATCTCAGTTACCAACGGAAGAATAGTTATTACATTAAAATCGGTGGAAGAGTAAAGCTTCTGCCGATTTTACTTTATAGATTTGGGTGATATTGTGAAAAGCCAATTGCCAGACAGAAAGAAAAATCGGTTAGAAAATTACGATTATAGCTCATGCGGTGCGTATTTTATTACAATATGCACAGCTCAAAGAAAAAACTATTTTTGGAAAAATGTAGGGGCGACCATTGGTCGCCCGCCTGCAGAAGCTATGGAAACAATCAACCTATCCTCGTTTGGCAAAATTGTAGATGAAGCCATCAACAACATTTCAGAGATATATCCATCTGTAATGGTTGATATATATGTGATTATGCCCGACCATATTCATTTGCTGCTGCTCATTTGTGCAGACGAGCGCGGGCGACCAATGGTCGCCCCTACGATGTCGCGTATTGTAAATCAATTGAAGGGGCATGTTACAAAAAGAACAGGTACTCCAATCTGGCAAAAATCGTTTTTTGATCATATAATACGAAACAGAGAGGATTACGAAGAACATTTAAAATATATCTATGAAAACCCAATGAGATGGTATTTCAAAGAGGAAAATACCAAATTAAATACATCTGATATTTCATCGGGCGACCAATGGTCGCCCCTACAGCCAGACGTTAAAGGTTAATAAAACCGCCCGGGGATGACCTCGGGCGGTTTTATTTTACTTACAATAGCTTTCGATATATCTGTCGATGCAGTCCTGGATGATAGCTTCGGCTTTTTCTCTTGACTTTGTCTGGTCGATAGCGGTTTCCTTATCCTCGAGTGCTTTGTAAACCGAAAAGAAGTGTGACATTTCGTCGTAGATATGCTTTGGAAGCTGCTCTATGTCTGTATATGAGTTATATGTAGGGTCGCCAAACGGGAT
>JAZNPJ010000088.1:0-5210 GCA_045589635.1 Clostridia bacterium | reverse complement strand
ATGATTGTAAGAGAGCTTACAGGCGGAATTTATTTTGGTAAAAGGGATAAAGCGCAAGATGGCTCGTGGGCATCCGATGAGGAAAAATACAGCGTTGAAGAGGTAGAACGTATTGGTAAAATTGCCTTCGAAACTGCTATGCTACGTAAGAAAAAGCTTGTTTCTGTTGATAAGGCAAATGTATTGGAATCGTCAAGATTATGGAGAAAGACAATAACAGAATTATCTAAAAATTATCCCGAAGTTGAGCTTACTCATATGTATGTGGATAATGCCGCTATGCAGCTTGCTATTAACCCTGCTCAATTTGATGTTATGGTAACTTCAAATATTTTTGGCGATATTTTATCCGACCTTTCATCAGCAATAGCGGGCTCAATAGGCATGTTGCCGTCCGCGTCATTAGGTGCAACAAAGTGCGGAATGTACGAGCCAATACACGGAAGTGCACCTGATATTGCAGGAATGGATATAGCAAATCCTATAGCTACAATAATTTCGGCAGCAATGATGCTTGAAATGAGCTTTGGTTTGATTGATGAGGCAAAGGCAATAAATAATGCTGTTGATAAGGTACTTAATCAAAACTACAGAACGACAGATATTATGTCTGATGGTATGATAAAAGTAGGTTGTAAGAAAATGGCAGAGCTTATTGCTCAAAATTTATAATTATAATAGGGTAGTGTAAGATAAACTTACACTACCTTTAAATTTAACATACAAGGAGTTTGTGATATTTTATGCCGAACACTTACCCAAACAAATGTTCTTATAGTGTTATTATTGACTACAGAGCGCAAAATGAAACAATAGAGGAGTTAGAACGTATGGGTTTTAAAGTTATCCCTACATTAAAAGTTCCTGCTCTTTATGATGCAATAAATGGACATGCAGATATTCAGGTTTTTAAAACTAAATCAGGCTTAATTGTTGCGCCTGAGGTTTTTGAATACTATAAAAATACTTTGAGTGATGTAAATATCATTAAAGGCTCAAATAAGCTGCAAAACGTATATCCGTATGATATTTCATATAATTGCGCTAATCTTGGCAACTATCTCATTTGCAAACGCTTGCACACGACGATAGAAATTCTTGAATATGGGTTACGGTATAAAAAGGAAATTCTGAACGTCAACCAGGGGTACTCAAAATGCAGTGTTTGCATCATAAATGAAAACGCAATAATCACAGCAGATAAATCAATAGCAAAAGTTTGTAAAGAACATAAAATAGATGTATTGGAGATTGATGAAGGTTATATTGAATTAAATGGAATGAATTATGGTTTTATTGGTGGCGCAACAGGTTTAATAGATAAATCAACTCTTGCAGTTAATGGAGAAATAAAAACACACCCAAATAGTGATAGCATAATCTCATTTGCTAAAAACCATGGTGTAGATATAATAGAATTAAAAAAAGGCAACTTATACGATGTAGGTTCAATTTTTACAGTCTAAGTTAGATAAAGAGTAATTTATCTAACTTAGTTTAATATTTTGAAGTTTAGCAATAAAAATAGTCCCCTACAAAGGGACTATTTTTTATTCTCTTATTTGTCCGTCTCCGTGTATTACATACTTAATAGATGTAAGCGCTTCAAGTCCCATAGGACCTCTCGCGTGCATTTTTTGTGTGCTTATGCCTATTTCTGCACCAAAACCAAATTCAAAACCATCAGTAAAACGCGTTGATGCATTTACATATACTGCAGCAGCATCTACTTCATTTAAAAATTTACACTGTGCATTATAATTTGTTGTAATTATAGACTCGGAATGACCTGTATTATATTTGTTAATATGAGTTATTGCCTCTTCTACCCCATCAACCGCTTTTACTGATATAATATAGTCGTTATATTCTGTATAAAAATCTTCATCAGTCGCACTTAACACATTGGGATAATATTTTATACATTCTTCGTCTGCCCTTATTTCTACATTATTTTCTTTTAGGGCACTAAATACCATAGGTACAAATTTTTCGCATATTTTTTTATCAATAAGCAATGTTTCTGCAGCATTACACACCGATGGTCTTTGCACCTTTGCATTTAACACAATTTTTAATGCCATATCCAGGTCAGCTGTGCTTTCTACATATATATGGCAGTTTCCTGCAGCTGTTTCTACCACAGGGACTGTTGCATTTTCTACCACACTGCGTATAAGCCCAACTCCACCACGCGGTATAAGCATATCTACATATCCATTTAACTGCATTAGCTTTGTTGCAGTCTCACGTGATGTATCCTCTATAATGTTTAGCGCGCCTTCGGGTATGCCTGCGCCATATGCTGCTTCCTGCATAATCTTCATAAGCATTTTATTGGAATTTATTGCCTCACTTCCACCTCTTAGTATACATGAATTTGATGTCTTTAAACACAAAGCCGCAGCATCAACCGTAACATTGGGACGCGCCTCAAAAATAATAGCAATAACACCCATAGGTACACGTCTTTGACCTATTTCAAGACCGTTTGGTCGTTTCCACATTTTTATTGTTTCGCCAATCGGGTCATCAAGGGCCGCAACTTGTCTTACACCTTGCGCCATTCCCGAAATTCTGTCCTCGGTTAAAGTCAGCCTGTCTACCATCGCCTTTCTTGTACCTTTTTCTATTGCAAGTTCAATATCGATTTTGTTGGCAGCTATAATTTGTTCGCTGTTTTTTTCGAGTGCATCAGCAATAGCATTAAGTGCATTATTTTTTATTATAGGTGAAACGACTGCCATTTTATAAGAAGCATCTTTTGCCAATGCTCCTTTTTGTATCAATTCATTATTCAAAATATTCATTCCTTTCGTTGAAATTAAGAATGATAATTTTTAGAAACAAACAAAGTACCTACTGATTTTCCATCTAATATATCATATATTAAGTGCATATTGTTTCCGTTAGCTATTATCATATGAATTCCTGCATTTGTAGCAATATCTGCCGCATCAAGCTTAGTTATCATTCCGCCTGTCCCCTGCCCTGTTACTGCACCGCCTGCAAGTGTTCTTACTTCGTTTATATCATATACGAATGGTAATAGCTTTGCGTTGGGATTACTGTGTGGATCTTCGGAATAAAGTCCGTCAATGTCAGAAAACAGAATAAGCAAATCCGCATCAACAAGCTCTGCAACCATTGCAGACAGCGTATCATTATCTCCTATTTCTATTTCATCAAATGAAACCGTGTCATTTTCATTAACAACAGGAATTATGCCCATATCCAAAAGTGCGGTAATGGTGTTTTGAATGTTTCTTTTACGCTTAGGTACTGCAACATCATCTTTCGTAAGCAGAATTTGCGCCACAGTGTTGTTATACTCTGAAAACATTTTATCGTATAGATACATAAGCTCACATTGTCCCACTGCTGCTATTGCTTGCTTTTGACGTGTATCATCAGGCTTTTTTTCAAGCCCTAATTTGCCGACTGCAACGCCTATTGCACCAGAGCTTACAAGAACAACCTCTTTACCCTGGTTTCTTAAATCGCTTAAAATCATAGCCATTGTATCAATTCTTTTGAGATTCATTTTCCCTGTATTATATGTAAGAGTTGACGTGCCTACCTTAATAACTATTCTTTGAGCAGATGACACATCTTTTAGTATTTTATCCATTTTCTGTCTCCTTTTACTTATGGCATATTTTGCATGGTTCTTTTCCGATTTCCTGTGCTTGTTTTAATGTTATTTTCTCGCTGTTGTCTTTTAATGACGAACAGTTTTCTTTATGATATTTTTTGCCAGACTTTGAAATAAATACAAATTCCGACGAATCTTCATCAAAGCTATCTCCTGTTTTACTATCATTTTTATAGGAACTTTTATCAGAAGATTCACTATTCTTAATCACCAATGAATCTTCCTCTAGTTTTGCAACTTTCTGTGATAATGCCTCATAATATAGTAACAAGCTATCATATTCGCTTCGTTTTACACTAATCGAAGCACTGACAAGGTAACCTATAACAAAAGATAATATTGGTATAATTATCCAAACAAAACGTAATTTATTTATACTTTTCTCTTTATTGTTCATAATTTTCTCTTGTTTATATAGAATTTGATAATAGTTCTTTTGCATGATTGTATGCAGATTGTGTAATTTCTCTGCCATCAATTATCCTTGCCAGTTCAGTAATACGCTCTTCGTTGTCAAGGTGTTTTAGTGATGTGCGCGCCATTTCATCGTCTGCATTTTTAATTATAAGATAATGGTGGTCAGCACCTGCGCAAATCTGCGGAAGGTGTGTTATACATATAACCTGTTTTGATGTACCTATTTTTTTGAGTTTTTGCGCAATTTTAATAGCGGCACTTCCTGAAACTCCCGTATCAATTTCATCAAAAATCAGCGTATCAACATCATCATCCGATGCAATAATGGATTTTATTGCAAGCATAACTCTTGAAAGCTCTCCTCCTGATGCAACTCCTGCAAGAGGCTTTAATGGCTCACCGGGGTTTGTACTTATCATGAATTCTACTTTGTCCATACCATTTTCGCCAAATTCATCTAATGTTTCTATATTTACAGACATTTTTGATTTTTCCATATTAAGTTCATGTAATGATTTTTCGATTTTTTCTGAAAGTACATGTGCTGCATCAGTTCTTTTTTTGCTTAATATTTTTGCCGCTTTTGTTAATTCCTGAGTCTTTTTATCTATTTCAATATTAAGCTTTTGCAGTTGTTCATCATGAGTTTTAATATCATTAAGCTCTTTTTTTGCGTTTTGAGCAAATATATTTATTTCTTTAATTGTAGAACCGTATTTTCTCTTTAATTTAGAAATAAGGTCAAGCCTTGACTCAATATCATTTAAAACATTCTCGTCATATTCGATATTTTCGCCAAAATTCAATATTTCGTGCGATATATCCTCAATAGTATACATTGCAGATGAGAGACTGTTATATGCATTTTCCAAAGTAGTGTCAAATTCTTTTATATCTCCTAATGCTTTAATTGCAAAACATATGGAATCATATGCAGATGGCGCTTCGTTGTTCTGGTAAATATTTGTATAAGCCTCATTTATGCCTTGTGATATTTTTTCTGCATTTTCGTAGATTTGTTGTTGCTCTTTTAGCTCTTCCTCCTCATTTTCGCTGAGGTTTGCCTTATCAATTTCATCAATCTGATACTGTAACAAATCCATACGCCTTAGCATTTCCTGTTCATCCTGATCTAATG
>JAZNPJ010000087.1:0-2217 GCA_045589635.1 Clostridia bacterium | reverse complement strand
AGAATAGTGAATAGATAGGAGTCTAAAAAGAAACGCGAACTTTCATTGAAAATTGTAGTTTCTTTTTGGAGGAGAGTAAGGGTTTATATGCTAATTTTGCCGAAGGCATACTCCTAAAAAGCTGGTACACACAGAGGATCGTCGTGAGTGCGTTGACAAACGAGCAAATGAGCCCAGCGTTCCTTTATGATAAAGGAGGAGCAGTGAAGCTGGTGTCTGATTTTTTGCATAAAAAAATCAGAACAAGCAAAACTTGTTCCGATTTGGCTTTTATGTTCATAATAGTTGCAATATATTTCTCTTTTATAATATTACAAACTAATTTTCATCTAAAATTTTAAGTTTGTTAAAGTGCTCTGCTGTTACCGTTTTTATAACCTTACTCAACCCAATAATACCAATAAGGTTAGGTATTGCCATTAATCCATTCATCGTTTCAGAAATGCTCCATATCAAATCCAGACTACCGACCGCTCCGAGAAAAACAAAAGCAATATAGCAATATCTATAAATTCGAACAGCATTTTTAGAATTATGAGTCAAATACTCTATACTAACCTCACCATAATAAGCCCAACCAAGAATTGTTGATAATGCAAAGAAAATAGTAGCTAATGTTACTATGCATCCTCCCATAAACGGAAAAATTTCGTTAAATGATGCAATGCACAAAGCAGAACCTAGCACCTCTCCTGTTTCCCAGATCCCAGTTGTAAGAATAACAAGTGCAGAAAGTGTACATATAACAATCGTAGTAAAGAACACCTCAAACATTCCCCAAAGTCCTTGATGTACCGGACTTTTGGTGCTTGACGCCGCATGTGCGATAGGAGCACTACCAAGACCTGCTTCGTTTGAAAAAACACCTCTTGAAAAACCATAATGCATTGCAAGCATAATTCCGTATCCTGCTGTGCCTCCCGTTGCTGCCTTCATATTAAATGCTTCTCTAAAAATCAACTCAAACGCCGCAGGAACCTTTTCAACATTAGCAATAACCGCAGCCATAGAGCAAACAACATAAAACACTGCCATAACTGGAACAAGCTTTTCGTTAACCGCTGCAATTCTGCGCATTCCGCCAAGAATAACTGCAACTGCAATAGCCGTCAAAACAATTCCTGTAATGTATGGGTTTACTCCCAATGTACTTTTTAATGCAACTGCTATAGAATTAGACTGTGTAGCATTTCCTGTACCAAGACAGGCAAGCATAGAAAAAACAGCAAACAAAGCTGCAAGCCATCTTAGATTGAGACCATTTTTTATGTAATACATGGGACCCCCAACCCACTTGCCTTCTTTATTCTTCTCGCGGTACTTAAGTGAAAGTGTTATTTCTGAAAACTTGGTTACCATTCCGAGCAAAGCACTTATCCACATCCAAAAAACAGCACCGGGACCACCAGAAACAATTGCTGTTGCAATACCTGCAATACTTCCTGTACCAATGGTTCCAGCCATAGCTGTAGCAACTGCTTGAAATGGACTAACTCCAGAATCATCCTTTTGATGCTGATTTTTAGAAAACACACTGAATATTGTGTTCTTTATCATAAAACCAAACTTTCTAAACTGTATAAATTTAGTTTTAAACGAAAGAAAAAGCCCTGCCCCAATAAGCAAGGTTAACATAACCGGTCCCCATACCACATTATTAATAGCAGTATTTATTGTGCTAATAAGTTCCATTAATAATCACCTTTCTATTTATTCTTTTTCTATATCAGGAAGAACACTTACCTCACATTTATTGGTCGAAAGAACAACAGATGTGCGAGTTAGCGATACACCGTTAATAGCCTTGATATAGTTTAATATTTCCTCAAGCCCGTTTCCTTTTTGCGTAATAACCTTAAGAATAAAATCAAAGTCACCTGCAATATAATGGCACTCAGCTATTGAAGTGTTTTCTTTAATCAGGCGAATAAATCCCGCATTATACTTCGGGTGCTCGAGACTAACATATATATACGCCATTATCTCGCAACCCAAAGCTCTTTGATTAAATATAGTTGTATATCCTTCTATTACTCCAGAATTTTCAAGCTTTTTTATTCTTTCGATAACCGCCGATGTAGATAGATTAATTTTTGCTCCAATATTTGTGGCGTTTTCTCTTGAATTGTCTTTAAGACATGCCAACAGCTTGTAGTCAATAGAGTCCATCACTATCCCTCCCATTTATTTCTAATTATACAAAAGTCGCTAAAAAAA
>JAZNPJ010000086.1:0-1982 GCA_045589635.1 Clostridia bacterium | reverse complement strand
ATATTTCTTGACGCGTATTGCTCGGGCTTTTCTAATTTTGAATTTTGTGCCTCAACAACGCCTGTAAGCTTTGAGCCTTTCTTTCTCATAGTCATTACTTGTACACCCTGGGTACTCTTTGTAGCTTTTAACGGTATTTTTTCGGTGTTCAGATAAAGTGCCTTGCTCGAATCCGAAAAAGCAACAATGTTCTTTTCCTCATCAAGGAACATAACTGAGCAAAGCGGTGATTTATCACTGTATGCACCTATAAGCTTTTTACGGTTTGTCTTTGTAGCATAGCACGATACTGGCACCTTCGCCATTTTACCATTCTCAAATGCAAACAACACATTACCGCTATAATCTGTAGTAACAATGACATACACTGCCTTTTCGTCAGGATCGAAGCCCAACAAAGTAGGTATATACTCACCCATTGCACCAACCTTACCGTCGGCAATATCATATGTTCTGGCTTTATAACAATTACATTTATTACTAAATACCAGAATTTCTGATTTATTGGTTGTTTCTATTGTCTGTGAAATATAGTCATCTTCCTTTAGCTTATGCTCTGTTGTTGTGGAACGAAGTGATTGTGCAGATACCTTTTTAAGATACCCTTCTTTTGTGATAAACATTGTAAGCGGAAAATCCTCTATATGCTCCTCAACGTTATAGCTTTCGAGTTCATCTGCACTTATAAGCTCAGTTTTTCTGTCCTGACCATACTTTTTAGCAATATTTTTTAGTTGCTTTTCTATAACCTTCTTAACTTCCCTATCACTGCCAAGTATCTTATTTAATTCTTCAATTTCTTCTAAAAGCTTTTCTATTTCGGCAGTTCTGTTTAAAATATATTCGCGGTTAAGATTTCTTAGCTTTATTTCTGCAACGTACTCTGCCTGAATTTTATCCAGACTAAAGCCTGTCATAAGATTTGGAATAACATCTGCTTCCTTTTCGGTATGTCTTATTATTGAAATTGCTTTGTCGATATCCAATAAAATCTTTTTAAGACCATTTAAAAGATGCAGCTTATCGCTCTTTTTCTCTATATCATACCTTAGTGCATTCTTTATGCAACCCATACGGAACTTTATCCATTCGCAAAGTATGGCATTAACTCCTAAAACAACAGGTGCACCATTTATTAAGATATTAAAATTACAACTAAAGGTATCCTCTAACGGTGTTAATTTAAATAATTTTAGCATTAACTCGTCAGGATTAACTCCTCTTTTTAAATCGAGTGTAATCTTAAAACCTTTAAGGTCTGTTTCATCTCTTGCATCTGAGATTTCGCGAAGTTTGTTTGCTTTTATAAGCTCCATTATTTTACCAATAATTGCCTCAGATGTTGTTGTATACGGGATTTCGATTATCTCGATACAGTTGTTTTGTTTGTCGTATTCATATTTTGCTCTCAAACGGAAGCTACCCCTACCCGTTTGATATATTCTGTCCATTTCCTCTTTGTTATATATTAAATATGCACCCATAGAAAAATCGGGAGCTCTCATAATTTCTGAGAGGTCAGCATTTTCGTTTTTCATACATGCAATAGTTGCCTCACATGCCTCGCGTAAGTTGAATGAGCATATGTTTGATGCCATACCTACTGCTATACCCTGATTAGGGTTAACTATTATATTCGGGAACGCCGCAGGTAAAAGTGTAGGCTCTTTTAATTCTCCGTCATAGTTATCTACAAACTTTACAGTGTTTTTATTTATATCACCAAAAAGCTCCTCACAAATAGGCTCAAGTCTTACCTCGGTATATCTTGATGCGGCATATGCCATATCTCTTGAATACTGCTTACCAAAGTTACCCTGAGATTCTACAAGCGGATGTAAGAGTGCCTCATTACCGCGTGTAAGACGTACCATTGTTTCGTAGATAGCGGCATCTCCGTGTGGATTTAGTTTCATTGTCTGTCCCACAACATTGGCAGATTTTGTAAGCTTACCGCCTAAAAGTCCCATTTTATACATTGT
>JAZNPJ010000085.1:0-1968 GCA_045589635.1 Clostridia bacterium | reverse complement strand
CGTGGAAACCCTCCCCTACGTTTTTTACATTTATGTTAAATCTGTAAAAATTTGTTCAGATTGGTGTTTTGTGATTTTGTAAAAATTTGTTCAGATTGGTGCTCTACAAAACGAAGTCGTATTATTATACGTCGAGTTTTGCAGGGTGCCAAGATGGACAAATTTTTCTAAAAATCAATTAGCTACCTTGACCATTGAGTGTCTTATAACTCTTTCACCTTTGTATATGTAGCCTTTCATAAACTCCTCGACTACAGTGTTGGTGTCTGTTGTTTCGTCTTCTATGTGCATTACTGCATTGTGCAGGTTTGGGTCAAATTCGTTGCCGACTGCTTCAATCTCAGTAACATCAAGCTTTGCTAAAACCTCTTTAAACTGCTTCATAACCATTTCGACACCCTCTTTGAATTTTTGTGCCTCCTCAGTTGTTACTTCAGCTTGCAATGCTCGCTCAAGATTATCGCCTATTGGAAGAATTTGCTCTATAGAGTCTATTATTGCGTCTGCATATCTTGCGTCCTTTTCGCGCTGAGAGCGTTTTCTGAAATTATCATACTCCGCCATAAGACGCATATATTTATCATTTTGCTCTCTTAACTTTTCTTCTAATTCCTCTTCTTTAGTTTTTTCATTAACTTCTTCTGAGGTTTCGACTTCTTGTGTTTCAAGAGTTTCGTCTTTATTTTCCTCTGCCATTTTGTCCTCCTATTCAAAATTAGCTTTATTTATCATCTAAAATATAATATTTTAGTATTTTATCAATCTCTGCCGATATCAAATCCAGACTTGCAAATACCTTTGAGTAGTTCATTCGTTTCGGACCAATTACCCCTATCTTACCCACAGCCTTATCGCCAAGCGAATAATTAACCGTTACAAGCGAGCAATCGTTTAGTATTTCAAGCTCGTTTTCTTTGCCTATCTTTGCACTTACACCCTCTTGTGTATCGGTTGCCATAAGCTTTTTAAGACTTTCCTTATCCTCTAAAAGTCCAAGCATTTTACCTGCTTTTTCTACATCGCGATATTCGGGATACCTTAAAATAGAGCTTGTGTTGTCAACAAAAATTTCGGTAGTATCCATAGAGCTTATTGTTTCGTACATAAAGTTTAAAATATTTACTAAAACTCTCGGACTTAAATCCATTTGCTCTTCGATTTTCTGTTGCAGGATATTGATGTCATCATAGCCTATATCATCACCGCTTCTGCCCTTAAGGCACGAATTTAATATGCCTGACAGTCTTTGACAGTCATCTTCGCTTATATCCTCGCTTATTATAGTATTGCTCACCTTATGTGTTACAATAATAAGCATAACCTTGCCATAGCTTATAGGCACCAAATCGAGCTTTCTTATTTTAGAAATCTGGTGCGGTGTTGTAACAAAGGTTGTGTAATCTGTCATTGCCGAAGTAAGACTAAGCGCCTTACGGATTATCTTTTCTAATTGACTTACCTTTGTTTCTAAAGCCTGTTGAAGCTCAAAGACCGCCTCCATACCAAGCTGATATTTACTCATAAGGGAATTTACATAAAATCTGTATCCCTCATCCGACGGAACTCTGCCCGCTGAGGTGTGTGGCTGTATAAGATAGCCCATTTCCTCCAAATCCGACATCTCGTTTCTGATTGTGGCGCTCGAAAGACCAAGTCCTTCTTTTTTTGATATGGAACGTGAACCGACAGGCTCGGCTGTTCCGATATATTCATCAATTACTGCCTGCAATATTTTGCGCTTTCTGTCATTCAAATCCATATTATGTTTTCACCGTCCTTTTTGTTAGCACTCATCTTAGTTGACTGCTAACAAGTAATAAGATACCACCTTTTCCACCAAATGTCAATACTTTTTTATAACATTTACAAAATGTTAACAAATTTCATCATTTATAATAATAAATTCACTCATTATACTGTTTGATATGTCAAATCCTCTGTCTGTGAGAGAGTAATATCCATTATTAT
>JAZNPJ010000084.1:0-7956 GCA_045589635.1 Clostridia bacterium | reverse complement strand
CTTACTGTCGCAATTCTTGTTTGAGCAAAGTGCATAAAGTCAAAAGTAAATACTAAGCATGTAACAGTTGCAAGCCATTTATAGTTAAACATTCTGCGTGCAAATATATAAATAACAGGTATCATAAACACGCCAATCAGTGTGCCCATAAATCGCCAGCCAAACGGTGTCATTCCAAACAATTTTACTCCTGCTGCAATAAGCACCTTTCCAAGCGGGGGATGTGTCCATTCATATACATCAAGACCGTGTATGAACTCATATGCTGTACGTGCGTGGTATATTTCATCAAAATACATACTGTTTCGGTGGCTATACCTCTGTGGGTGAAGCTCCTGTTCATCAAACAGATTTGCAATAGATGTATCTGAACTGTTTTTTGGAGTTATCAGCTTGGAGTTACTGTCTAAAATATATAACTCCATAATTCTCAGGTTCTCAGACTTAGAAGAAAGAGTAATATACTGTCCTTTTTTGTTTGTGTCTATTTCAGTGTGAGTAAACACCGCTGCATCTGTTATTGTCTCGGTAGATATAAAAGTTTTGTCAGAGTCAAGATAAGCTATATCCAGAGTATTGGTCTGACTAATGTTGGGAGCCCCTAAAAATATTTCTATTTTTGAAATATCTTTTACTTCTCCAAGGTTTATTGTTACAGTGTTATTGTTACCTACATTTACATCTGTTTGAGGTGATTTTGTATTACCGAGGTCGTAAAAAGCTATACACGAATACAGTGCAATAATTACAAGCATTACTATGTAGTCGTATTTGCCTAAACGTTCAAATTTAACACTGCGCTTAAAGGTTATAATTTTACTTTGTTTTAATGGCGCGGTATTCTTTTTCGTTTTTTGTTTTGGTGAATTATCCACCGTGAATGGGTTATTCTTTGTATAATACTTTTGTGTAAACAGTATAATTGCAAAAAGCAGAATGATATTTACCCATGACCATATAAGAACAGTAGGTGATTTATAATACAGATTTATATCCTTCTGGTAAACAAACAAAACCCATGCAGTATTAAAGAACTGCGAGATTGTAAGTGAGATATATAAACAATAGCTTTTTATATCCTTGTTGAATATAAGTGCGCAAAGCATAAGTGCCATTGTGGGGAATGCATAACGTTCGTGCATTTTTGTGGAGAGCATAAAAGTCATAAACGAAAGCAGTGCACCAATATAATAGTATTTGGATTCTTTTTTTGTCTTAAAGAATATATATGCGCAATATACTACTATAAAGAAAAGTGATATATATGCAAAAACACTTGTAGCAGGTGTTATCGCATCCCAGTTAAAACCAAATGCACCCCATACATTAAATGCATTGACTGTCATATACGGATATGATGAAAGCGTAGCAAGGTATTGTTCTATAACGCTTTTTATTCCAAATGGTGCAGACAATACAAATAGCATCGCAATTGCGCAAATACCATATAAAAGATTTTTTGTAAATGTCTTTTTATCAAATCCGTTTAAAAATACATTTTCTATTATTGCAAACACAACAAGCGGAAAGAACATAAATGCCTGCGGTTTTATGAAAATACATAATGCAAATACAAAGTATGACTGTATAAGATGTCTTTTGGTAAGCAGATAAAGCATAAGCAATACAAAAAATGTATATACACAGTCAACCTGTCCCCATAATGAGCTGTTTAAAATTACTGCGGGGTTAAACAGATACAGTGCGGCTATTGCAGTGCATATACTGTTGGAGAGTTTTTGCTCTTTTGCAATTTTATATATTAACAGTCCCGATAGTGTGTCAAATATAATTGCCGGCAGTTTTACAATCAGCCACATAATACCGCCGGTAGGATTAAATATATTTCTTATTGCTCCTACAAGGTATAAAATATACATATATCCGGGTGGGTAGTCGTTAAAAGAATCTCCCTTATAAAATGAAGATATACCGTCGTTAAATATGCGTGCGGACCAACCCTCGAAGCATGCCATATCATTGTTATGACCTCTGTAGGAAAGGGCCAAAACAATTCGTAATATAAGTGATAGTACTGCAAATATAATTATAGCTGTATACGATGAACTGCTTTGTTTATTTAATTTTATTTTGTTGCCCAAAAAACATGTCCATATAAGAAAAAACAGACAGATACAAACAACGACGGAAAATAATATAGCACTCATTTTTATACCTCATTCCAAAACTTTACTTACCTGTAAGCATATAATACTCCATTGCCGAATAGGTGCTTAATTCTTCGCTTTGCTTATCTATATTAACCCATTCGCCATTGGCGTTGTAATAACCTATAGAATTTATCTGCACCACATTTTTCATTTGATTATCCAAGAATGCATTCAGTCCATTCTTGGGGATTTGCCCGATATCATATAAATAATTTTGCAGATAATTTGTGCTCGTTTTTATGTTATCTTTTTCCTCAATATCATAGTTTGCCCAGATAACAAATGGAATTTTGTATCGTGAGGCAAGCTCTTCACTGCTCCATTCGCCAAGAGGTTTTCCCTTTAATTCTTCGTAGAATTCTTGCTCTATTGCAGGCATGTGGTCTCCAAACATCAATATAACAAGCTTTTCGTCATAGTCAGAAAAGTGGCTTATTAAATCCTTAAAAGCATTATCACTTTCCTTAACAAGAGTTAAATATTGCTCTGCGGCACTATATTGCCTGCTCATTCCTTTTAGCTTGACGGTGCTTCTGTAGTCCTCATGAGTGTATCCGCCGTGATTTTGCATAGTTATATTAAATAAAAACAATTTTTCGTTTTCTTTTTTATTTTTAAACAGGTTTTTAACAACATCATATGAGGTTTTATCACTTGTATATCCTCTTATTGTTTTGATGCTATCAGTATATTTATCTGTATTTTCAATGCTTATAAAATCATCAAATCCCATAAGGCCGTATACTTTCTCTCTGTTCCAGCCACGTGCATAATATGGGTGAAATGCAACAGTTTTGTACCCTAATGATTTTAGGTGAGAGGGCACTGAATATGGTAGTGGTTTTGTTATATACTGCAGGTATGGTGCGCTTCCTTGTGGAAGAAGTCCCATAGTTGCACCTGATAAGAATTCAAATTCGCTGTTACATGTATATCCGCCAAAAGGTGAAACTAAGATTTCACCCCTGACAGTATCTTTTTTCAAACTGTTAATGTAGGGCATATAGGGGATATTTGTTTTAAAATCTCCGACAACGCTCAAATCACTTAAGCTTTCGTTCATAATAACAAGGACGTTTGGTAAATCCTCGCCACGACTTTTGGGAACACTATCCAATATTTGCTGTAATTTGTCCGAATTGTAGTCATCGGGTTTTTGCAGTGCCATACGTCGTATGTTTATATAAAAGTTGTATGTCATACCATAGTTTTTGTTTGTCCTCTCCTGGTCAAATAAATCCAGGTCGAGCGATGAAATATCATACATTCCCATTGAAGTAAAAACAATTATCGAAGCAAGTAAACCGCTTGCGGGATACACAATATGCTTAAACTTAAAATTAAGCTTCAGGGGGAACTTAAATGCAGTTACAATAAAGAATACTGCAAGGACTGTTGCAAAAATTATTGTAATGCTGATTTTAAATTCATATTGCTTTGCTACACCGATTGCTGTGCCCACTGCAAATAAATCACCGGGTATAAAAGGTGTACCCCTAAATAATCCTACAAGGTGGCTTATAATATTAAAAATATATGATAAAATTATTGTGGTTACAGAAGCCCAACGTGTACTTTGAGTCAGTGCAAAGATGAAAAATAATACACCTGCATAAATGAGCACATTAACCATATATATGCCTGTGGAATAGTTGATGTCAGGGAAAAATATCATTGATATCTGCATACATACAAATGGTGTAAGTGCAAATATAAACCACGAAATAAAGTATCCGAATATCTTCGAAAAATTAAACCTGAATGATATTATAAACCATGTAGCGACTGTCATAACGTAGCACAGTATATATTCAAATGTCAAAAAGGTCTTGCCATCAACAAAAAGGGGAGTGTTAACACATACAAATGTCCATAACACCAGTAACAGTATTGAGGCGACACATATTTTCCATATATTGTTGTTTTTTATCATTATAAATCACCGTTTAAATATGTTAATTTGTGTAGAATACACACTATAAAACATTATAGCACGATTTTTTCTAATATTCAATAGCTAAAACATAGAAATATGTATAAATAAAGATATTATGTTTACAATATTTTGCTAAATCCAGAAAAAACATATATTATTTGTACTTATGTCGGTTTTTGTTGTAAAATTACACAAAAATAATGAAAACATACATCAAAATCTATTGACATTTTAATAAAGAAATGATACAATAAAAGATGGATTATTGTATAAATACGGAGGAAACAAATGAATAGAAAAATATACCTTTCCTCGCCTTGTATGTGTGGCAAAGAACAGGAATACATAAAAGAGGCTTTTGATACTAACTGGATTGCTCCATTAGGAAACAACGTAAACGAGTTTGAGAATGAATTAAAGTCATATATTGGTACAAATGGTGCAGTAGCTATGAATGCAGGTACATCAGCTCTTCATATGGCATATCGCGCATTAGATGTGAATGCAGGAGATGTGGTGCTGTGTCAGTCAATGACATTCAGTGCAAGTGCAAATCCGATTGTGTATCAGAATGCAACACCCGTTTTTATAGACAGTGAGCCTGAAACATGGAATATGAGCCCGCAAGCACTAAGAAAAGCATTAAAGAAATACCCGAACCCAAAAGCGGTTGTTGTTGTTCATCTTTACGGAACACCTGCTAAAATGGACGAAATTATGCAAATTTGTAAAGAGCATAATATACCGCTTGTTGAAGATGCGGCAGAGGGATTAGGTGGTGAGTATCACGGTAGAAAGCTTGGCTCGTTTGGAGATTATGGTGTCTTATCATTTAATGGCAATAAAATTATAACAACCTCCGGTGGTGGTATGCTTTTAGGCAACGATACCGATAAATTAAAAAGGGTCTTAAAATGGATAACACAGTCAAGAGAGCCGGCGCGTTGGTATCAACATGAGGAGTTGGGATATAACTATCGTATGAGCAATGTTGTTGCAGGTATAGGCAGAGGACAACTCACAGTTTTAGAAGACCATGTAAAACAAAAAACAGATATATATAATAAATATAAAAAAGAATTTAGTAATACACCATTAACTCTGCAACCATATGAAGAAAATACAAAGCCAAATCATTGGTTAAGTGTTGCGACTGTTGATAAGTGTTGCGACGTAAATCCGTTCGATATAATGGATAGATTAGAAAAAGAAAATGTAGAAACACGTCCCGTGTGGATGCCTATGCATATGCAGCCATTCTATAAGGATTGTGATTATTTTGCACATAATGATGATGGCTCGAGCGTGAGTGAGGATATTTTTAAGCGGGGAATTTGTTTGCCGAGTGATTTTTACCCGCAAATGACTAACGAAGAGCATGATGAAATTATAGAAATCATCAAGGAGATGTTCTAATGTACAGAAAATATTTTAAACGCGTTATTGATATATTGTGTGCTCTTTCGGCAATAATAGTTTTTTCATGGTTGTACATAATTGTTGCGATACTTGTTCGCATAAATCTTGGCAGTCCTATAATATTTAAACAGGCGCGTCCTGGTAAAAATGAAAAAATTTTTAATATGTATAAATTTCGTACTATGACGGATAAACGTGACGAAAACGGAAATCTGTTGCCGGATGATGTACGTCTTACGAAATTTGGCAGACTTTTGAGAAAAACAAGCTTAGATGAATTGCCCGAAGCATTTAATATTCTTAAGGGTGATATGAGTGTTGTAGGTCCAAGACCGTTGTTGGTAGAATATTTGCCATATTATACAGAGGAAGAAAGACATCGACACGATGTTCGTCCGGGATTATCAGGGTTAGCCCAAGTAAAAGGTAGAAATAATCTCACCTGGGAAGAAAAGTTTGCCTTTGACATTGAATATGTTAATAAAATCACATTTATAAATGATATTAAAATTATATATTTATCGGTTTTAACAGCATTAAAGAGTGATGATATACGAGTTGGTAAAGAACATATATCCCAGAAACTTAATATTGAGCGCTCTAATGAGCCAATACAAGGAGAAGTTGTTAGATGATACATATTAAAGAGGATAATATCGTCGTAAGAGGTTTTACGATTGATGATGTTCCTGATAAAGTCGAATGGATTAATAATACTGTAAACAATAAGTATCTGCATTATGATTTACCGCTGGAAACAGAAAAAACGCGTAAATGGTATATCAAGAATAAGGACAGAGAAGACAGAATAGATGCTGTGATTGAAGTAGATGGTATACCGATTGGCTTAATAGGGCTTTTGCA
Source organism: Clostridia bacterium (assembly GCA_045589635.1). Classification (GTDB taxonomy): domain Bacteria; phylum Bacillota; class Clostridia; order UBA1381; family UBA1381; genus Ornithomonoglobus_A. Next base: position 1,566 of record JAZNPJ010000084.1, on the reverse strand, counting down.
AATAGATAAAAAAAATAAGAAGGCAGAATTTTATATTTGTATTGGTAAGTCGCAATACAGAGGTAAGGGTATTGCTTTAAAAGCAAGTCGAATGCTTGTAAATTACGGATTTAATAAACTACTCCTAAATAAAATATATCTTTTTACAGAAGTTGAAAACAAACCTGCACAAAACTTATTCAGTAAAATTGGATTTAAAGAAGAAGGCATTTTGTTGAATGATTTAATTTACATGGATAGAAAGGTCGACAGATATGTATATGGATTACTTTCAAAAGACTGGGATTACCAGAACTCCGATATATAAAATTCTTTCTGGTGGAGAGGAAAACAATATATTTGTTAAAAGGGAAGATCTTATTCCATTTTCATTTGGCGGAAATAAAGCAAGAAAGGCAATTGAATTTCTTAAGGATATAAAGGCAAAGGGTTGCGATGCTGTTGTAACATATGGATCATCAAGTTCAAATCATTGCAGAGTGATTGCAAATATGGCTGCATCTGAAAATCTGAGATGTTTTATAATCTCTCCAAAGGAGGATTATCACGAAACATTAAACAGTAAATTGATTAATATTTTTGGTGCAGATGTGTTTAAAACCAGGTTAGAGGATGTTGCAGAAACTATTAATAAAAAAATGAATGAATTAAGCTTGATATGCAAACCGTATTTTATTCAGGGTGGAGGCCATGGAAATTTAGGAACAAAGGCGTATGTTAATGCATATGACGAGATTGTTTCATATGAAAAGGATAATAAAATCAAGTTTGATTATATATTCCATGCCTCAGGAACAGGAACAACTCAAGCGGGGCTTGTAAGCGGAGCTATTAAAAACAATGATACATGGCGCAAGGTTGTTGGTATAAGCATTGCTCGCCAATATCCAAGGGGTGCTGAAGTTGTAGCACAAAGCATTAATGAATATATTAATGATGGACATGATTATTCAAAACACGTTATTTTCTCCGATAAATATATATGTGGAGGATACGGAAAATATAATGAAGACATATTAAAAACGGTTTTAAAAGTATTAAAGATTGATGGCATCCCTTTAAATACAACATATACAGGAAAGGCGTTCTACGGAATGAGTGAATATCTGAAGGAAAACAATATTAAAGATAAAAATGTTTTATTTATAAACACGGGAGGAGCACCGCTCTTTTTTGATGATTTGAAGGAGTTATAATTATGAATATATTAGTTCTAAGTGCCGGAACACGTAATAAGATAATACAATATCTAAAAAAAGAATTAAACGGAATTGGAAAGGTAATAGCAACAGATTGTTCAGAGCTTGCACCAGCAATATACGATGCTGATGAATATATCATAGTTCCCAGAATGACAGATGATGGATATCTCGACGTTATATTAAAAATTTGTAGTGAGTATAAAATTGATGCAGTATTTTCGCTTATTGACCCTGAATTGACTTTACTTGCAGGGAACAGAGATAAGTTTCTTGATATTGGCACTATACCCATTATTTCGGATTATGATGTTGTTGGGATGTGTTTTGATAAGACAAAAACAATGGATACGTTGAAAAAACAAAG